>JANYBI010000433.1 GCA_025360875.1 Lentisphaerota bacterium | reverse complement strand
AGACATCGGCCTCATCATGGCAAGGCGCATGTCACTTGAAGGCGCTCACGTGAAGGCCGTCGTTGAAATCCAGACCCATCCCGGAGGACTGAACAGGAATATCGTCCAATGCCTGCAGGACTTCGATATTCCTCTCTATCTTTCCCATACGATAACCGAGATCAGGGGCGATCGCAGGATCTCTTCCGTAGAAGTTTCGCCAGTCGTAGACAGTTCATTCCCGGACAGGACCCGGAACTTCAATCTTGACTGCGACACGCTGCTTCTTTCCGTAGGTCTGATCCCTGAAAATGAGCTTTCACTAAAAGTGGGTGTACAACTCGACAATGTTACGCGCGGTCCGATTGTCGATTCCAACCTCATGACATCTGTGGACGGCATATTCGCCTGTGGCAATGTCTTGCATGTGCACGACATTGTAGACTGGGTTTCCGAAGAGTCGGAATTTTGCGGCCACGCAGTGGCTTTATTTATAAGAGGAGAACTGTCAAGGGGACGTGAAATCCCTGTGCGTACAGGAAAGATGTTAAGTTATACTCTTCCTTCCAAGATTGAAGCCGGAAAGCCTGCAGTCTTGTCTCTTAGAACGATGGCTCCGTTAGAAAATGTTTTTCTGGCCGTCAGGACAGAAAAAGATTTTCTCTACAAGAAGAAGTTCAGGAAGATATTCCCGAGCATCATGCAGAGAATTTCTCTCAAGGAAGTTCCTGCCGACGCGCAATATCTTGAGACTTTTTTAACGACAAAGGATTAGTTTGTTTGAGTAATGCAGACATTCCTGCGTGCCATGCCGTAGCTTCTTGGCGAAGGATGGTCTGCAATTTCTAAATACAGGCTGAAAGCCTGTTTTACTTGAAGAACATGCCTGGAGGCGTTTGTATCCAATGAATAGTAATTTTCTTAACGCAGGCGCTGAGCACCAAGGTTAAAAAATATGAAAAAAGAAATCATATGCATAAGCTGTCCTAACGGATGCAGTCTCGAAGTTGATGTCGAGAACGGGAAGGTGCTTTCTGTAAAAGGTGGCGAATGCAGGAAGGGGATTGATTACGCGAAGAACGAGATTCTCAGTCCTCTCCGTTTTGTAACGACTACTGTAAAAATTACAGGTGCCGACCTGCCGCTTCTTCCTGTCCGTACATCCAAGCCGGTTCCCCGGGAATTATGCGCGAAGATTGTCAAAAAGGCGTCGAAGATTGCTGTTAAAGCCCCTGTGAAAATTGGGCAAGTCATTGCCCCCGACATCCTCTCCACCGGCGCCGACCTCATCGCCACCCGCTCTCTAAGATAGGGCAAGCAGAACTGCCTGTTTCGGCATGAATTACATGTTGTCAAACAGGATTCTCTTCATATGTCCAAGCGCAATTTTTGCAGACGGTTTCATCTGCTTTTATCATATTACCGCAGTTTGGGCATAATATATCTTCCGGTTTATACGGATTTGTTTTTATCATGGATTTATCAATTATGCCAAAGTCACCTTTTATTTTTTTAAGAAACTTAAGGGAGAATACAAGGAAAATAATCTTTATAATAGGAACCGTTATATATATGAGAACAAGATAAGAATTGGCGAGGGCGAGTGCTTGAGAGAATAATAACAGTATGAAGGATATGACACACGACATGAAAAAAATACATTCCGCTAGCAATGTTAGCCAAATATAGAATTTTAGGAAATAAAAAGAGTATTTGAATTTTAAATAAATGTGATAAGAAACAATGATTAAGGTGATTCCGAGCATGGATATGAGAATATTTAAATACAGAAATTGGGAATTGGCCCGTTGCGGTCCGAAATAATTGAATAAGCCAGGGTTGTATATTACGTCAAGCGATATTGATGGTAAGGAATTGCATATGGCACGTAGCCCCAATATCCCGTATAAATACGAGAAAGGCTTGATGTCAAGTGTCTTGTAAGCTCTGAATGCAAGTAGTGCCAGAAGGCAGCCGGAGACATACGATGAAATGTAAATTAGGTTAAGTTCCATATGTGTTGCCTCTCATAAAGGCTTTGTTTCTTCATTGAGGATTTTTATGAAGCCGCCATAGGCAAATATTTTATCCCTTTTTCTGCCGGATATTTCATGGACTATCCCTATTCTGACAAGATGTTCAAGGGAAGTCCTTACAGTAGGCTCTGTAAGATCCAAGCCCTTGGCAGCTGACTGGACAGATGTGATTAACTTGGTTCTCAAATAAGCATGGACACGCATGGCTGAGCCTGACGGCCTTCCGAGCTTATGCACCTTTATTTCATCATCTTTGAATAGTTTCAGTATTTTTGTAGCTGTTTCAGAGGCCTGTTCACTGGTTTCTTTAATTCCCGCAAGGAAAAAGTGAATCCAGTCAATCCATTTACCTTCTTTTCGTATTTTTTGAAGAAGCTCATAGTATTCAGCCCTGTGGTTTTTGAAATATAGGCTGAGATATAGCAATGGAGACCTTAAGGCTTCTTCAGAGTATAATATCAGTGCTATTAGAAGGCGTCCGACACGGCCGTTTCCATCGAGGAAGGGATGTATTGTTTCAAATTGGGCATGGCAGAGGGCTGCTTTTACAAGAGTTGGCGTTTTTACAGGCTTGTTATTAATGAATTTTTCAAGATCCCCCATGCATTCAGAAAGGTACTCTGCCGGCGGGGGGACATGAACAGCATTACCGGGTCTTGTTCCGCCAATCCAGTTTTGGGAACGCCTGAATTCACCAGGCCCCTTCTCGCTGCCACGTCCTTTTGACAATAGAACCTTATGAATTTCTTTGATAAGACGGTTGGACAAAGGCAATCCATCAGACAGAAGTTTCATACCGTGATTCATGGCGGCTACATAGTTTGAGACTTCCTGAACGTCATTAAGGGGTACTCCCGGAATTTGATCATCTTCAAAAAGAAGCAGATCTAAAAGGGAAGATTGCGTTCCTTCGATCTGCGAGGATAATACAGCTTCCTTTCTGATATACGCATATATAAAAAGAGATATGTCAGGAATAAGGGCAGAAAGCCCATCGAGCCTGCCTAGGGCCCTATTGGCTCTTTCCTGCAAATCGAAATCGATATTGGATAGAAGGGCATTGAAATCAGCAGGAGGAAGGGGTGCAGGAATATATGCCTTGCATTCTTCTCCAACCGTTGAAACGATCACGTAATGCCCTGTTTTTGTTTCAAGAAACATAAATACCCCTTAAGAAAAATCTTTTCTTTTCGGATTTTGATAAGAAAAGATAGTCCTGTAACTTTTCTTAGTCAAGTGGAGTTCCTGTATTTCTTTGGCAAATATTTAATAAAACATTGGGGTAACGGGTGTCAGGTCTCACCTCTCCGGGATGCTTGACGGGGGCGATGGCGGGATCTCTATCTCCTCGCGGCGTTCCAGGTTGATGGAGAAGAGTATGACAAGCGCGGCGATGATGTTTCCGAAGAAAAGCGCTATCGGTCCGATCTGCGTGCCGCCGGCTCCGAGATTGAGTGCGAAAAATGAGGCTATTGCGACCATCGCAATATAGATGGCCTGTCCGGAAAGTATCGCAACCGGTTTCTTCAAGTACGCGGCCTTGCCTTCGCAATACGTCCGCATGCCAATCGACAGGGGCATCAGGATGAGCATAAGCGATGTTTGGATGATAAGCGGTACGACGGAAGATGGCAGATGCTGGACATCGAGATAGTACCACCTGCAGAAGAACGGGATGATGAAGATCAGCGGGAGCATTCCCAGCACAAGCCCTGAGACGATGGCGAACTTCTTGAGGATCTTCCTGTTCAATCCGTCCTCGTAGAAGGTTATGACCGTTGCCGATATCCTGGTCGCCGCGAAACTTACCGCATTGAACAGGCTTATCACGGCATAATAGACCGGCAGAGTAATTTCGGGGTTTGGCGCCCTGGCGGCAAATGAACCGATTATATATCCGGACAGGCTGATGAAGAGCTGTCCGAGGGAGAAGCTGGCGGCGTAAGTCAGAATGGTCCGGGTGGAAGGAGTCTTTCCTGAGACGGGGAGGGCCTTGATAAAAGGTTTCGCCATGATGTATAGGACTCCGCTTTCCAGCAGAACGGGTATCGCCAGGCAGATTATCGCCCAGAACGGACCGGCCAGAGCGATCGTGCAGAAAATATAGGCTAGGACGATTGTAAGCAGGATCCTGCCGAGTGTCGCGGCATAAGCCCTGCCGGTGGCCTTGTGCACGAACAGCGTCGTCATGTACGGCGTCCTTTGCGCGAAGATGAACTGGAGTGGGATTCCCGTGAGCAGTGCGACATATGCGGATTTTTCCATGTCAGCCGGAAGCCCCATGATCACGCCCAGTATCAGGTGCGCTATTGGAGAAATGCAGACGATTATCTGGAGGGAGCTGAACAATATTCCCATATAATAGCAGATTCTCCTGTGCGCATGGTACCCCTCGGAAGTTTTTCCGAAGATCATTCCGGCGATGAAGATTCCGGCACCGAGCGAACCTATGAAAAATGAGACGACGTTGGCCTGGGCGAGTCCGGCGATGTTGATTGCCCCGCCGACACCGCGCGCCGCCACGGCCGCGACAAGCGGATAGGTTATCGACTGTGACAGCGCCTGCAGTGCGAGAGGGATGAAATAGAAGGACAGTGTCTTGAAGGAAACTTCCTTTGAATGATTTTCCAAATTTTGCATCAGGTAAAATGTACCATGGGGCAGGAATTTCAATGGGAACTGCGTGGGTGAATATCGAATTACGAACTCTGAATATCGAATAACGAAGTTTCCATTACTTCGGAGTTCGTTATTCGATATTCTGCTGTTCATTATTCATTACCCATCCATCCGTCTGGCCTTCCTCCGTTACTTTTCAAAATCCGTCCAAGGGCTCTATAAATTTCGCGTTAAGGTACTATCTTATCCAGCTTGTAAATAAAAACAGAGGATTTCCATATGAAAAATGTTGTTTCGTTTAAGAATTCCGAGATTGAAATCAGGCATCTTGAGGAACGCATCAACGCCGAGTTCAAATTCGCAGAAAAACTCTGCGGATTCCACAAGGAGAACGCCGAGGCATGGCAGGGCCTGATCAAGAAGGGCGACAAGCTCGTCGCCGATGCGGCGGCCACAGGGGATCTTGAAAAAATTACTGCGGCAGTGTCCGAAGCCGAGAAAATTCTCGAACCTGTTGCGAAGTTCGCAAAAAACTATTCGGTCTACTGCGTCGGACATGCACATATCGACATGAACTGGCTGTGGCCGTGGCAGGATACTGTCGCAACGACAATAGACACTTTCAGCACCGTGATCAAGCTCATGAAGGAGTTCCCCAAGTTCAAATTCAGCCAGAGCCAGGCGAGCGTCTACGCCATCCTTGAAAAATACAATCCCGAACTTCTCGGACAGGTTGCTAAGCGGGTGAAGGAAGGCCAATGGGAAGTCACCGCCAGCCACTGGGTTGAAGGCGACAAGAACCTCAGCAATGATGAATCCCTCTGCAGGCATCTGCTCTATACACGCCGCTACATGAAGAAAATCTTCGGGTTGAAGCCCGGCGATGTTGAAATCGACTGGGCGCCGGACACGTTCGGGCACGCCGCTACTGTACCTTCCTATCTTGTGAAGGGCGGAGTGAAATATGTATATATGCACAGGCCGGGCGAAGTCGGTCCCAAGAGACCGCTTGCGTTCTGGTGGAAGGCTCCGGACGGCGCAAAGGTGCTTGTCAGGAACGATTCCGGACAGGGCTACAACGGAGCTGTCGGTCCGGGCATACTTGATCCGCTCTGCAACTTCTTCACCGAGACCGGTCTCCCTTACGTGATGTTCGTTTATGGCGTCGGCGATCATGGCGGTGGCCCGACCCGCCGCGACATAATGCGTGCGATCGACATGGACAGCTGGCCGGTATTCCCGAACGTCGTCCTGTCGACGTCCAGGGAATTTTTCAAGCGTCTTGAGAAGGACGGCTCCTGGCTTCCAATACTTGAATGCGAGCTCAATTTCGAGTTTGCCGGATGTTATACCACACAGACTCTCATCAAGAACTGCAACAGGTTCTCGGAAAACCACATCAACGACGCGGAAAATGTCGCGGCGCTGCTTTCAAAGATCTCCGGCTTCAAATACAATGCAGGCGAATTCGAGGAATGCTGGAGGAACACCTTGTTATCGCAGTTCCACGACATACTTCCCGGTTCCGGAATCCATGATACCAGAACCTATACGCACGGACTTTTCCAGAACACGATGGCAACGGTGCTTTCCGAGAAGACCAAGGCGCTCAGGCAGTTCGCGTCAAAGATCGATACGACCTTTGCCGGAACGCCCGAAGAGCTGGATCTTCCGTCGGGCCGCGTTCCCGCGGCGATGGGGGCAGGCGTGGGCTACCTTGCATCACAGCTCCAGATTACTCATGCCGAACAGAGCGTCGGCTACGGTCCGCGTCCATTCCTGATCTTCAATACGCAGGCATTTGACAGGAAAGAAATCGCGGAAGTGACGATATGGGACAATACTTCGGGAAGGGACCATGCGGAATTCGCGAGGCTTCCTTTCGCAGTTGTCGCGCCGGACAAGACGGTGATCAAGCCCCAGCTGCTCTCATCGGGAAATTACTGGGGGCATAATTTTGCGAAGTTCGCATTTCCGGTTGAAATACCCGGAGCCGGCTATGCCGTCTATACCATTGCTGAAAGGGAGGATGTCAAGAAGATCGAGCCCAAGGTCTGGCATCTCGGCAGGAAGCATACCTGCTTCTACTCGAGGGTTGAAAGACAGCAGGAAGGCCTTGAGAACGAACTGACCCTCTTGGAAATTAACATGGAGACTGGAGGAATAAGGAAACTTACCGACAAGAAGACAGGCAAGGATCTTGTTGTTTCCAAAACTTCGTCGCTTCTCGAATACGGAGTTGAAAGGTCTCATGGGATGACCGCCTGGACCGTCGATCATACGGGCGGTTTTGAAAATGCGAAAGTGGTCTCCGTTGATCGCGTGCTTGAAGGCACTTATATCGGCGCCGTAAAGGTGAGGATGAGGATCCATGAATCGGAATTCAACGTCGTCTACGAAATGCGCGCCGGAGATCCGAAAGTCTATATGAGGATAAGCGGCACCTGGTTCCAGAGGGGAACTCCTGAAACGGGAATTCCAGTGCTCAGGCTTGCGGTCCCGTTCACGATGAAGAATATCGCGGCGCGCTACGAGATTCCGTTCGGGGCTGTGGACCGCGAATGCAGGAACGGTGAGGAAGTTCCGGCTCTCCAGTGGGCGCAGGTTTCTGGCGATTCAGACAAGATCAAGGAAGGATGTCTGGTGCTGAACGATTCGAAATATGGCTTCTCGCTGGACGGGAACAAATTTGCAGTCACGCTCATAAGAAGCAGCTATGATCCCGACAACCTTCCTGAGATCGGGAATCATGAGATCAATCTGGCCCTCATGCCGTTTGAAGGTGAGATGAAAGTATGCGACGCCATCAACCATGGAAGGAGCTTCAATCATCCGCTGCTAATCACGGGCACGGACGTGCACAAGGGCAGTCTTCCGGCAGTCTCGGAAATTGTGACAGTGAAACCGTCGTCTGTTATCCTGAGCGCCGTGAAAAAGGCCGAGAACGACAGCGCGATGATCCTGCGTTTCTTCAATACTTCTGACAGGAAAATTGAAGTTTCCGCAATTTTCAATTCGAAACTCCTTGGCAAGGTAAAGAAAGCTGTCGAGACAGATATTCTTGAACGTCCTCTGGAAAGTTCAGGCGCCAAGGTTTCCGGAGATACTGCGAAATTCGCAATAGATGGGAAATCCATTGCGACGATTGCGGTGTATTTCTGATAGGGAAGATAATTAAAAGTGGCCGAGTTGCCGAGTGGCCAAGCATAGATATTCTATCTTTTCTAACTCGGTCACGTGGTCACTTTGCAACTTGGACACTTTAATTAAAAAGGTATTACAATGAAGATTTCATTTACAGGCATTGATCTGGCGGAGGGAAAGGTCAAGTATAATGACCCTATGCTCATTGAGCTGGAAAAGAAATTCAGTCCGAAGAAGGTGTCGCCTTTCTTTGCGGAATTCGCAAAGGATTCCTGGGACAAGGCCGAATCGATCGCGATACATGCGGACAATCTCCTTGATCTGCTTATCGTTGACATCGAGAAGCTTGAGAACAGGATCGAGAGGGCTGAGGACGAGAAGGAGAAGGCGTTCATCAAAAGGTGCCTGGCGCAGCTGGAGAAAAGCCTGCCGATATGCGATCTGGATTTCAACGAGGAAGAAGCGGGATTCCTGAAACTGCTATCGCCTCTCAGCGGCAAGCCCACCTACGTCTGCCCGGAGAAGTCCCCTGCCGTGAACGACCTCATAAAGAACGTGCTCGAAAAGGCGAAGTATACTTTCTTCTATACTGCTGGAAAACCGGAAGTGCATGCCTGGATCGTGAAGAAGGGTTCCGACATCGTGACATGCGCCGGCAAGATACATACGGATCTCGCAAAGGGATTCATCAAGGCGGACATCGTCAACTTCAAGGATTTCAAGGATGTGTTCAACCTCCAGGAGGCGCGCACCAAGGGACTTGTGAAGCTGGTCGACCGCGACTACATTATCCAGGAAGGCGACATCATAGAGATAAGGTTCAACGTATAAATTTTTTCGGGGAAAAAATTTATTATGTGCGGAATAGTGGGAATAGTCCATCTTGACGGAAGTCCGGTGTCGCCGGCGCTGCTCTCCTCGATGAATTCCGCAATAATCCACCGCGGTCCGGACGGCGAAGGCGTCTGGCATGATGGACCGGCAGGCCTGGCGCACCGCCG
>JANYBI010000410.1 GCA_025360875.1 Lentisphaerota bacterium | reverse complement strand
TACAATTAATATATTATTTTGAACATTAGAGAATTTAAAAAGAAAGTATATCAAGTAAAACATCGGTGGCAGTATTCTACAAATCCATAAGATTAATTTATATTTTATGATTTGTTCTTTTTGTGATTTGGATGTTGTTTTTACAAAATGGATCCTTTTCAATAATTTAGTTATTTGTGATGGAGCAAAAATACAAAATAATAGTGTTCCTATGACAAGGCCCACGAAAACATAAAACTCATTGTCATTATTCATATTTCAAGCTTATTATTATGTCTCTTCTTTATGTCAGGCGCTTTGGACTGACCTTGGAGTGCTGAAGCGAAGGCTTTGCGTAGATTCAGCCATGTTTCCTGCGAAGCGATGCTTCGCAGAAGAAAGGCGGTATCTTCCGCCTTCGCTGAGATGCTACGGCGCGACAGGCCGTTTCACTCCGCTACGCGCATTCCATGTGATTCGCTTTGCTCATCAATAAATCTTTGAATCAAGATCAGTAATTTCCTCAATTTTTAATGCTCTAGCTATCCTTTGATTGTCCTTGCCTTACGGGCTGTGCTTTGTAATTATCATACAGAAAAGATGGTTATCCCTGATGACTGCAAACCCATAATCCAATCCCGGGATCAATCTTATATCGTCACTCGCCTTTAAATACGGCCTGAGCTGTTCCCATGTTTTCAAGGATGGGAAACAACTGAATAACGCCTTATATTTGTCAATTGCATTCGGATCATGGATGATGCTCTCGAATGACAGAAGAGTGAATTTTTCCTGTAGATCTATTTTCCTTTTTGCCGGCGTTGTTACAGAAATGATCTTATCGGTCTTGGAATCCCTCGTTATGAATTCAGTCTCATTGGTCCTGTTGAAAAACTGGGCAGACAGGCAATCCGTGAACTTGCTGGGAGACGGTAAATCATCTGTTGATGCGCAGCCGACAAGAAAGAGCAAAAAGGGTATCATGACCTTATACATATTTTCGATTGCCTCCGATTTATTAGGATAATGGCGAGATAATTTCCCGGCCGGTTTAAATCTAGACTCATAATTGCAATAATCAATATGGTTCCAGGATGCTCTGAAAACTAGATCGTAGCATTAAGGCAAATAGGGGTTTAACACGAAATAAGTATGTAGGGCTTTCTGTGTCCGCCGTAGCCCTGGTCGCCGTAGGCGCTGCCAAAGGAGCCTGTCGGACTTAGAAATAAGTTCAAATATAGGTGATTTGGCTCGTAGTAGCGCATGTTTGCGCGTTTTTTTGCGTTTCCAGATTCCATTAAGAACGCTCGAACACGAGCTACTACAAACAAATTACGCAAACTAAAGTTTGTACTCCAACAGGATTTATTTCCACACAACAGTTTTCGTGAGTTTTGAAATCAGCTCACTAGATTGAATTTCCAAGTTTTAACACTTGGCAACTTTGTCACTAGGCCACTTGGACACTAGGTTACTTGGTCACTATGTCTCTGTCCACTGTCTTTTACGACGATCTATTTCGACGTTGCTCGAAAAGGGGGTAGCACAGACATTCCTGCGTGCCGTGCCGTAGCCTCTTAGCGAAGGATGGTCTGTGACGCAAAATGAAATTTAAACCTACAGACAAGAATGTCTGTGTTACTTTTTAAGACAAATTTCATTTTGCTTTGCCTTTTCGAGGAGGCTCTATTTCAGGCTGGCCCTGCCCCAGAGGTTGGGCGAACCCATTATTTCGCCCGGGACATCGTTGACCAGTCCTGTAGCCTTGTTCGACCAGTAGACGCGCGCAGCGCGGTCGTTGCCCTTGGCATCGGAGAATATCACGCCGAGATCCAGCTTGTACTCCTTGCCGGCCTGCGGATCGAATCCGAGCGACTTCAGCGGGATAAGAGCCTCGACCATGTAATGGCTGCCGCTGCGCACGATATTGATCTTCGCGTCATCCAGCTTGCGTACATCGTCGACGGTGTGATCGCGCCATGGACATGTGAATTTCACAGGATGCTTATCACCGTCCTTGACTTTCCAGCGGTAGAGGACCGCGACAGGCTTGTTGTCGATGACTGAGATCAGGATACGTTCATCTCCTGGCTCAGGGTTGACGCGCTTCGGATCCGCGCCGGCATTTGTGCCCAGCTGGAGATCGACCGAGTCACCGGTGATGAACAGCTGCGTCCAGTCCTGTCCTCCATTAACCATCGGATTGGCATCGCCGTTAACGTCATAGACCAGGCAGAGGTTGGTGCCATCGGTTCCAACGAGCGCCTTTGTCTTGTAACCTCCGGAGATCCATTCGACAAAGCTGTCCTTGGGATATTTCTCAATCTTCCCGTCAAGCTCCGGAGTTTTCTCCAGGCGCGCGATGGCGAGGACATTGGCAGCTGCTGCGGCAGCGGCACGTTCCTTCTGCAGTGTCTCGGCGGCAAGCAGATCCTTGCCTGTGAACTCGAAAGATCCGCCTGCAATAGGCGCCAGCGTATCAAGTCCGTTCAGCTTGATGAGATTGTAAGACGTGCCACCGGCGATCAGGTAATATTCGGAAGTGGCTTCGGCCTTGAAGAAATATCCGCCGAACCATTCTCCGCCCATAGTAACTCCTCCCATTGGCGCACCTTTCTTCACATCATTTGGCCATCCGTCACAGCCAGTACGGCAGTCCTGGAACACGGACGCCACCAGCAGACCGTCAGTGGTCATGATATAAAGACGTCCCATATTGGAATTCATGGCGAATATCTTACCAAGTTTGCCCTTGGTGTCCGCCCTGCCGATACAGCTGATGGTGCCAATGAGGAGATCGTCGCGGTCCGGGATCGGCGCAAGATGTGATCCATGGACATCACCCCATCCGTCTTTGCTGTAGGTCCAGCGGACACTTCCATCGGCGGCAAGTCCTGTGAGCGGTGTTCCGACCACAGCACCGTCCTTCATTGCCAGATAAAGCTTGTTCGGTCCAGGGGATTCCCTCGTTCCAAGATTCTTTTTAGCGGCAAGATCCCAGATCGGCACACCTCCCTTGCTCCATCCCTTGAGAGGAATCCGGCTCACTTCCTGGGGGCCATATCCTCCCGGCGCAGCCCAAATGTTGAAATCCTCGTCCAGCCAGTAGCCACCCCAGTAACCGCCTCCAAGAGATGCTCCCGGAATGATCGTGACTTCATCAGGCTGGCCTTTTCCGTCATCATTGACATCGCTCCAGACCCAGCTCACATAGCTCTGCTTGTCGAACTTGGCAACTCCTCCAAGTCCGAGGCTCACGAGCTCAGGAACATCTTGATCCGGCTTGCCAACTCCCACTCCCACCGATGCCACGAGCACCAGGGTATCGCCACGCCGGATAAAGAGAGTTCCCTTCTTGTTCATGAAATATTCGCGTCCGTCGATTTTGAGGAGTTCTCCGACCAGATTGTCGTTCACCAGACTTGCTACCACTGTTGTCTGGTTCTTATCGTAGTCGAGTTTGAATTCACAGCCGTTGCCGAACACACGCGTCTTGTTTGTCGAGTCAACTGCCGCGCCCATTCCGCCATAAGTTGTCGGGCCGATGAAATCGCGGACAAGTTTTCCCGCCTGCCCTGAGCCCGTCGAAGGGTCAGATGTCCACACGCTGACGCGTTTCGGGAACATGTCATCTTCCGCAACCCAGATCCGTCCCTGTGCATCTACGGCGATCCCGGCTGGATTCCTCATGCCGTTTGGCTCCCATTTGCCGGGAACCGGCCTTCCTCCTTTGACACCGATCGCGCCTGCGGCCTTGCCGGCTGCATCGAAAACCAGTATCTGGTTGGACGCCTTTTCGCTGACGAACATGCGGCCGTCCTGGCCGATAGCCAGAGAAAAAGGTTTCTCAAGTCCGGCGCTGATGACCGGTTTCCACTGGTCTCCATCTTTTTTCACTACCGTCTTACCGGATATGGCATACAGCACGCCTTTCGCATCGGCGGCGACATCCTGCACGTCGGAGATATTGATCTGTCCGACCTTTTCCATCGTCTTCTTGTTGAAGAACCGGATCACGTTCAGACCGCCAAGCGCAACAGCGAGCTGGTCTCCGCTTATCGCCATTCCCACCAGCGATGCCTTTTCGTCCTTCGTCGCAACCGGCACGATCAGCTCGGGGTTCGGCTTGCATTCGAAAGGCGCATATTTTCCAGTTTTGAATTCCGCGCGTCCGACAGTTGGCGGCGGCGGATCCTTTTCCCAGTAACGGTCGTTCATGCCTGCAAGAATGTAGTCACCGTCCACGGCAAGATCCCGGATACCCTGGAATTTACGTTCACCCCAGAGCTTCTTTCCGTCCATGTCCGTTGCGATCAGCGCCCAGCCGCCTTCAGATCCCGGCGCCGCCAGAGCCATGAGGCCTGTGCCTGCGGCCACGGCATTAGGCGCGCAATGATCGCTCATCCATGCGCCTGTGTTGTCGACGTTGTCCCATGGAGGATTTCCCGGTGTGCCGTATGACGCCTCGTATACAGGATCAATTCCCTGGTGGAGCAGGCCGCGCCAGCGGTACTTGCCGAGAGGCGCGAACTTTCCCTGGTCATCCGTTCCGTCCCAGAAATCGGTCTGTGTCCCCTTGCTGCGCGGAGCCATGCCGACAAGGTTGCGGACACGTTTCCCATTCTCATCTTCGATCACGATCGTCGCAAATCCGTCGAAGGGCATTTCATACTTTAGTGTCACAGGACCGCCTGTCTTCTGCAGATATGCCGCCGAAGCCGCGATCTCAACCTTCTCGCGTTTCAAGTTTCCCTTGGGTTCAAGACGCACCGGACCCCAGCTGTCAACGGCGGTCCAGAAGAACTCACGGCTCGATGTCCCTTCCTTCAGAAGATCGGCATAGCGGTGGATCGGGAATGTCCGTCCGTCCGCGGGACCCCAGAGGAATTCCATGCCCATGCTGAAAGTGTCGCCAGCCTTGAACGACATCGGTTCCTTGAAAGGTTTTCCCGTAGCCTTCACGATCGCGCCCTGTCCGGTGATCAGCTTCCATGGAAGCGCGATTTCCTGTACATAGCTCTTGCCGTCATCTCCCTTCTTGAACGCTTCCTGCGCGCCGGACTTGAGCGCATCGTTCAGCGAATTGAACTTGTCCACATCGTCGGCATCCTTTCCGCCCGAGAAACGGCCATATGCGATATTGATCACAGGATGGTCGGCGGCAGTGGAATACCAGCAGGAGACATCGCCGACGATCATGTCGGTCTTAAGGCGCAGCTGCAGGCAGTCGCTCCGCCAGCCGAACCCGATGTCAAAGTTAGAATCGATCATATTGTGCATCGGAGTGGGATCACGCCATTCGACGGACAGGTAGAAATTGTCCTGGTCGTACATCGCGGCAACCTTTGCCGAGTAGCTGTTCTTGGTCTTGAAGTTGGCGAACACTTCGATCTGTCCGGAAAGATCCCAGTCGTCCAGCTTGCCGTCGATCACGACTTTTCCAGGAGGCGGCACGGCTGACAGCAGGTGGTTGTCGGTCTGCTGCGCATTGGCGACGGCACCTATGATGCAGAAGGCACACATCAGGGCGATCATCATGGACACGTGGCATGCTTTTCTCATTGGTTTCTCCTGTCTGTTAAAATAAATTGGTATGTGTTTTTGATATTGTTATTATGACTAAATATAGTAACAATGAAAAATAAATCAAACATCCATCTTGGAAAAAGGGAGGATTATAACCTGTCTTTCCAATATCCAGGAAATCTCTTATGGTGAGCAACAGCCACAATCCAAATGGCATCTTCGTGAATGGAATAAACTATTTGGTATGGGAATCTTTTCGTTGAGAACCTTCTTGTTTCATCATCTCTTAGCGGCCACAATTCGGGAGTTTCGGATATTCTGCAGACATTTTCCTTTACTTCACGCTCAAAGTCAAGCCCAAGACCGGAATATATGTTTTCATAGTGGGCGACTGCTTCTGAAAGTTCAAGTTCGGCCTCATCCAGGAAAAGAACTCTTGTCATCTGTATTTGGCCTCAATCCTGGAAAATACGTCTACGGCTGGAGAGCCGGTTGCCTTTCCGGACTTAATCTTCCTTATCCTTTTCTGGATCTCCTTTTCAAAGTCTCCGGAATATTGAGCTTTTCCGTCCATGTCTATGATAAGGTCATGGATCAGCTGACCTTTTTCCGGCAGGGTGAGCTTAAAAGCCTTATTTTCTATTTCCTGTAAAACCGTCATTTGAATCCTCAGAATTTTAAAATAACCTATTCCAAAATTATAATTTTTCAACTGGAATATTTTCCCTAACGCCTGAAGAGGGAGGTTGCCAGCAGGTGATAACTTCTTTAGTATGGGGATTTCCACTTTTGCTGATCAGAAACTGGAGATGGCGACATGATTTGGACTTCGTGTTCCGCCTCGTCAGTCCACTCCGCGGCCGAAGGGGAACACAGAGGGTACGAATTTCTGCCACAGTTCGACCATGTGTCCGGGCAGCGACTTGATCAGATCACGGGTACGGCATGAGTCCGGTTCGCGGATGTGGCGCGCCACTAGGGCTGCAGCGATTAAGAACGGCACAGTCGAGTAGAATGTGATGCGAAGATCGCAGCCCGGCAATAATTTGCTGAACAGGTCCGGCATGGAACCGCCAATCAGGGGCATGGGAGCAGCCGCCAAAGTCACGACCACCGAATAGACCGCAAACTGGATCGAACGCCCTGCGCTCGGTGTCACCTTGTAGACCAGAGTGCTGAGAGCCACGGACACACCGCCTATGCTCAGGCCTGCCAGGAAGTTGACCGGCGGAATGAGGCGGTAACAGGCGGCAGCGTTGTCCACTAGCAGCCAGATCAGCTGCAGACTACCCAAGGTCAAACTGCATGCGGTCAGTACCGCGCGGCAGCCGTACCGGTCGACCATCCGGCCCCAGAACGGTCCGGACAGCAGCATCGCCACGATGACCACGGAGTTAACAAGTCCGATTCCGAGGAAGGACATTTTCAAGTCGCGGATCATGTATGTGCCGAAGAAAGGGCCTGCAATGCTCTGCATGGACCACAGCAGAGCGAATAGCATGACGGTCAGCAGCGGCCGGTTGCGGAGAGTCTCCTTCACATGGTGCCAGAAGCCGACTCCTTCCGGCTGCTTGGGCAACGGTACATCCGCCTGCGGCATGAACAGGATTACGTTGGCGATTCCCACCAGCACGCCGAAACCGAAGAGGCAACTGAACGCGCCGATGCCCATGTCCTTGAGCATGTCCAGAAATCTGCCTTCCATGATTGCGAAGATCGCACCGATGATGCCGGCATACATGGTGATGCGTCCGAAGAACGACCCGCGGAACCGTGATGGGATGAGATCTCCGACCCAGCTGCCGCGCGCGTTGCCGGCGACATAGGCGAAGAGCGTGACCACGGTGATGATGGCGATAAGGGCGCTGAGTTTGACGTCCGATGATGCCTTGGCCAACACGTATGGGATGAGGATGATCAGCAGCCATCCTAGCACATTTCCGAATGATGCGTATACTGTCATTCCCCTGCGGCTGACTCCGCGTTCCACCATGGCCGCTGCGAGCAGCTGTACGCCAATGCAGCACATCGGAATAGAGCTCATCAAGCCGATCTGCACGTTGCTGGCGCCGAGCATCAGCGCATATCCGATCAGGAACATGCCGCCGGTGGATGCGCCGTAGATGGAGCCAAACATCGCCTGGGCGTAGGAGAGGGAAATTGCACGTTGCACCTGGGGCACCGTCAGTCCCGGCGGAGGCTCGGTACTGGCTATGTCGGTGGAGGACCGCATATCATTGTTGTCAGAGCTCATATATCAATGTACGGACTGTCAGCCGCGTAATAATTGCCAAAAACATAGTGACAACGGATGATAAGTCAAGATTATCTACGGAGATTTCACAAGTTCCACAGAAGCTTTTCCGTCCTTCAATGTGATACGGTAGGTCTGTCCGGCAGGCGGACATTCAAGTTCCACGGAAACCTGTTTTCCAGCGGAATCCGTCAGTATCAAATTGAATTTCGCTTTAGCGGAACCTTGTGTGAAAGCGCGCACGACGGCTGCATCTCCGAACTGCCGTCCGGACCAGATTGGCCCGTCTTCTTCAGGTTTTGGTATGACGGTATTCAGCACTACTCCGCGATCGAGCACTGGGCGGAACGCCAGCATCTCGTCGTAGACCGCCACGGCGTCCTCTATTTCCTCGGTCATGATCGCCTGGCGTTCCGGCCTGTCCGGGAACCAGTTCGGATTGAATATCTGCATGCCATCGGCACCGCGCAGCCAGCAGTGGCGGAGGATCTCGCGGTAGCGTTCGCGTGACAGGATTGGAATTTTCTCATCGCGGTCGTCTGCGCAGAAACGGTCCACCCACGGGATGCACTGTTTCTCGGGCGCCGTGCGCTTTGTGTTTTCGGCGTTATCCGAGATCTGGGCGAGCATGACGTGCGTGTAGATCCGGTCCATGTGCGCCGTGTCCAGCGGCCAGTTGCGTTCGTCCTTCCAATGTTCCCTGTACCAGATGGTGTTGCCGTAGGCCACAGGATTGGTCGCGGTGAACATGCCGATGCCGACTGGCGGACGCGTGTGGCTGGCCCCCCAGCGCAACGTCGGCCTTTCGGCAGTAGAGATCACTTCCTCCCAGTTGGTGACCGAGCAGGTCGGATACACTTCCAGGATTGGGGCGGCAACATATGCACTGAACATCTCGTTGCGCCAGCGCCAGATGAAACCTTCGTACTTTGAGAAATCGTCCAGGACTCCCTCAGGAAACAGTTTACGGCAGCGGGAACAGGCTTTCGCCTCGCGCCATTGCGATTTGCCGGGATATGGCTCGATTTCCCAGTCAAGCCAGACGGCATCGACGTTGACGCCCGCATCTTTATACTTGTGGAAAGTGGCGCGCAGCTTGTCGGCGCGTTTCTGCCATCCTTCCAGAAGCATGGGACACGGATAACGCTGCTGCTGGCCCGGCTGGTCTGGATCGCGTACAAAATCCGCTGGCAGCTGGTGCAATCCCTTCCCTTCCGGTATTTCTTCTTCCGCCGGACCGTTGAACGCGTTTCCTTCCACCATGATGATCTTGGCACCTTCCTTCTGCAAGGCCAGGGCGAACGGAATGTAGTTGTCACGCGGCGGGATCATCTGGGTCAGTCCACGCTTGACCAGTTCGCGAATGACTTCGGGCGGAAACGGTTTCGCTTCGGCAAATGATTTGTCGTCCGCTGACAGCTTGAACGGCTCGATGCAGATCATCGGAAACCGTCCGGTGGCATCATGTGTCAGAGGAGGCACGCGCTTGAACAGCGTCTCCACGGTCCACGGAACATTCTGCACCGGCGCATCCGCCGCCGAGACAGAAATCGCTGTCAGAAGAAACACGGTCCATGTCAAAGTCGATAGAAATCTTAATTTCATAATAATACCTTATTTTATTCAATAGAAAAGAAACTCTTCTTCCGGCTAAAGCCGGTACTCTTAGCGCGTTCTTTTTGAAATCAACCTTAAATTGCGGTGACATAGGCGTTGTGGAGTCCCGCCTTTAGGCGGAAGAATTATATCGAGTTCCTATTTCAAAGATCTCAAATTATAATTAATACGGAAACAATATAAATACAATACGTATCACGGTCCTGTGAATGTCATGCTGCTGAAGATGGCGTTCAGCACGGCGCCCTGCGCTTTCATCGCCGCCGGCGAACCTGTGGCGGAAATGACAAGCAGATCCGAACCTTCCTTGCCGCGCGGAACCATCAGAAAAGTCTGGTTCAGATTGGCCATGTCGGGATGCGCCACCTGCGCCATGCTGATGCTCACGAGAGTTCCGGCCACGAGATAATCCGGCCAGTTGACGCTTTGCACCTTGACTGTGTCCGTCACCGAAGTCACCGGCAGATAATCGCCCATGCCGCTGGCGCCGCCAGGAACAAACTTGATGCGGAACGAGACAGTTTCCTTGCCAGCCGCCAGGGAACCAGTGCGGTTGTCCGCAGGTCCTGCCAGAGTCATGCCCGCAGGTAGTTTCATGGTATAGCCGCGGGCCGCATTATTCTCAGTTTCCTTGAGAGGATCATCTGTCGGTTTCAGGGCAAGAACCGGGCCGGACGGTTTCGGCATGCCAGTTGCGGTACCATTGGCCTGCGGAGCTGCCGTGCCTGTATTGGCTGTTGTTGTCTCGCCGCCAGATCCAGGTACCACCACTATTCCCTGCGGATCCTCATCCCAGCGAGGCCAGCTTGCGGTCAGATCTTTCGCGGAGACACGGATACGTACCGCCACCTCACCGGTCAGTCCCGGAGGAATGACGACACGGTTCTCTTTTTTCAGATCAGAAGAAAGTTCCATGACGTTCGCGCCACGGTTCTGCCAGCCGCGTCCGTATGTGACTTCCGCCTTGACGGGGATGTTCGTGCTCCATGAGACATTGATCTCACCTTTGCCAGTGACCTCGACCTTGGGATTGAGAATCTGGGGGCCGGGTTCTTTCTCGGTAACTTTCAGCCAGCGGGGATAGTCCGCGGTCGGCAGGCGCACGGTCAATGAATTTGGAGCGGCGGCAATGATCTTGACCGGAACTTCCTTGAGAGACAGCGGATCATAGCCGGAAATAACTGCATCCTTGCCGGCGATATTGCCGATGGTCACGTCGTATTCCTGGTCGGGCATGTCGTAACGCGACGGATCAAGTACATCCTTGTCTTTCTGCCATGCGTGGCAGATGTCAAGGGTGACGACATAATAGGGAATGACATATTCCCGCGATGAAATCTGGAACGGCAGGAAAGCGAAGTAATCGCGGTTCCACCGGTTCGGGAATGCAGGCGTGTCCTTGCCGGCAAAGACGAGACGCGGCTTATATTCCACCAGTTCCTGCACCGTGAGCGCCCTGGGCGCCACCAGTTTTTCACCACTGTCGGCGAGCTTCATGAACTGCTGCAGCCCGAGGAATTCCGGCGGTATGGTCTTGCGCACATCATCATTCAGCTTGAATTCGTTTTTGTCGAGTGCCGTATAGAATGCCGGCGGCAGCAGTCCGATGCCGGACACGTCGGCCTGCGGCGAAAAGATGAAAATGCGGTACAGCCCCTTGTGTGCATGGAAGAAATACTGGCGCAGGAAAGTCTTGCCGGCAAGGCGGAGCGCAACCTGCGTCAGACGGGGATCTTCGCGCGTCACTTTTGCCTCCTTGCAGATCGCATCAATGAAAGCGTTGCGGTCATAGTTAACTTCCGTCTGCCAGACTTCCGCAGGACGGTAGTCGCCGTTGTGCGTATAGCGGCCGTGGCCGTTGAAAAATGTGAGCCGCGAATCCGGGATCACGTCGCGGGACAGTGTTTCAGTGCGGTAGCCGAAATGGCAGAGTTCAGGCAATCCTATACGTAATGTGGGGATGAAGCTGCTTCCGGGGACAATAGTGTGCCAGTCGCGGTTGTCCTTCTTGCCGTCGAAACTGCCGAGGGCGTCGACGCTGCCTGATCCGGGATAGATAGGTTTGTCAGGAGATACATCCACCCAGCCGCCAGTATAGTAATGCCGGCTGAATCCGGCCTGTCCGTCCCACAGTTCGGTACCGTTGTCCCAGGGCCACTGGTTGGCGAAGCCGCTGATCACGTGCACACCGGGAAATCCGTTCTTCAGATCATTGAAATAGTCGATGGTCATCGGCAGGATCGCGTAGCACCCCTTCACTTCGAAGTTGGTGCGGGCACCGGGCCGGAACGTCAGTTTCATGGGACGGGTGCGGCGATATGAGAATTCCTCGGCAAACACCTTCTTCTCGTCGTAGTAATTGTTGATATTTAGGAAATTTGCTCCGAATGTCTGTTCGTTCCAGACTTCGATGTCAAAACCTGCATCGGGCTTGCCTTCGGTGCCAAGGGACTCGCGTGCGGCGCGGCCGATGGAGGCGGCATATTTCAGCCAGCCGTTGAATGATTCCTGCGCTGCGGGCACTGCCGTGCCGTCCTTCAGCTTCACTCCCTGGAACGGCTGATATTTCAGTTCACGCAGGGTCCATGGACCGGCTTTGACATCGAACGGCAGCGGTGCGGACAGATGCGCAGTGCCGTCAGCGTCCGCACTTATGATCAGGGGATATGAGGAAATGTAATCAGGATGCATGGGTCCCGTGTATCCGAGATGTACGCCGCTGGCGTCCTTAAGCTTGATGGTGCGATCACCTTTTTTTGCAGGAGTCACTACTTCGACCTGTACATCACGTACCGGACACGGCTGGCCGTGATGCGCATTCAGCAGGATCAACGGACGGATCCCATGCTTCTGGAAGATCGCGAAATCGCGTTTCATGTTCGCCTTGACATCTTCCGGCAGATCATCGTTCCAGTTCATCGACCCCCATCCTATCTCATAGCGGATCGAACGGATCCCGCACTCCTGGAAAAGCTGGCACACCGGTTCGGAATATTTGCGGTCGATATTCCACTGGGTGGCGCAGAAGCTGGTGAAATGGCTCGCCGGCCACGTGTCCATGTATGAACGCCACTGGGAATTGAAATAGCTCCCGATACCGAACTGGACTGTGGCCTGGACAGTATCCTCGTAAGGTCCGACGAGTTTTGCCGACTCAGTGGTACCGTCCCATTCCCCCGGAGCGGGAAGCGGACCGGCTTGCGCCGTGCCCGTAATAATCATCAATCCGAAAAACGCCAATGCCCAGCCGATCCTAATCTTTGCCATATGTTATTCCCCCTCTTTGAATTTTAGATCATTTTCAATTTGAATGTCCAATATCCAACACGGAATATCCAATGTCCAAGGAAATTGTCGGATTTTCGTTCTTTCGAATAATATTGAGACCAATCAGTTGTTTCAAAGGAAAAATTAATTTTCTATAACTGTTGAATGATTTCGTCTTTTCTTCCATTCATCGGTTGGATATTCCTTGTTGGATATTGGATATTCCTGAATTTTATCCGTTTCAGTCCGTCTCCCGGAGATCAGGAACGGCGGCCAAGTTCTTCCACGCACTGGTTGTAATAGAGTGCGGCTTCCACCGGGGTGTTATGTGGTATCATGTTGGTGACACCTATGAAAAAACCCGGGTACTTGCGCCCGATTTCCATACAGCGTTCGACTTCGGCCCTGATCTCGTCGCGTCTGCCGCGCAGAAGAATGCGGGTGTCGGCGTTACCGATGAAGAAATGCGTCTTGCCGTAGCGTTCAGCCACCTGTTTCATGTCCGTAAGCGGTTCCATGAAGAAGCCATGTGCGCCGGTAGAGGCGACATCGTCGATGAACTCGGTGTAATTGCCGTCGCTCAGGAATAGCACCTTCTTGCCAGCGGCAATCAGGGGCTCATACAGTTTGCGCAGGTTCGGGAAAATGTATTTCCGGTAGAATTCCGGGGCGAATATAGCGCCTTCGGTCCAGACGATGTCGTCATGGCTGGCGATGATCGGCGCATCACATTGCGCCAGTGCGTCGTAATACTGCTGCATCCAGGTGCGATAACGGTTGAGCACCTCCCCGAAACCGTCCGCATCCTGTCCGGCCATCGTCAAAAGCATCTCCCATCCGAAAATATATGTGCATCCTGTCAGCAGCGTGATATAGGTGCCGGTGGTGCATACCGTGTCAGGATTGTCCTTGCAGGTCTGGTGATAATGCTCGTTGAAACGTTTCACCAGGGTGGCATGGTCCTTTTTGCCAAAGGCCTTCCACGGATCGAATTTCAGCGCGGCATCCGGATCCGCGAAAGCCTCGCTCATCTCCGGACGGAAATCAACATCTCCAGCCTCATATACGGCATGCCCCATGTGCGTACGGCAGTTGGAAAGCTCATCTGCGTGCAGCATGCTTCCGGGCGTCAGATCATAATTCCACGCCTTGCGGAACGCCAGCGAGGCGCGATAGCGGTCCTTGTCGGGACTTTCGGGCGTGACATGGATACCTGTGACGGCCTCCACGAGCTCCCAGTGCCGGTCCGCGTCGAATTCCACGCGGGCCACCCGATCCGTCATTTCCAAGTTGATAGCTGACCAGCCTCGTGTCTTTGACATGTCGATTTACTCCTTATGGATCTGGTTTTTACCGATACAGACAGGACTAAATGATAATCTGAAATAAGCGGAATTTCAATTGGAAGACATGGGAATCACCGTATTTACAAATTCCAAGCTCCAATTATAATGCAACACAGGCTTCCAGCCTGTGATTAGTTTTCAGATGTAGAGTTCGCTGCTTGCCCCGCCGGATGGCTGGGTCTCAGACGAGATCAATTCATCCTTGTCCGTGATAGAAAATGAAATTTAAACCTACAGACAGGAATGTCTGTGTTACTTTTTAAGACAAATTTCACTATTAACCGCCAAGCCATAACAGGCTCTTGATTTCCTGGTTCCTTGAAACTATTTTTATAAAGGATATAATTGATATGCTTAATGTGATTATTGTTGATTTAATATCATGAGGCCGTCCAGATGAAACGATTCATAGCCATCGCCTCTTTCGTGGTGGCAGCCATCGCGTTCTTCTATCTTGACAGTCAAGAATACCTGAAAGTACAGCTGAGCGAGACACATACGCTCCTCGGCTTCCTTGCCATCGCCTGTACCGTGCTGGTCTGCAATCAAGTGGTCACGATCATCATCGTGGTGATCATCCAGCGCTACAGAGGACCGGAAGGCGAGGTCAAGATGCTCCGCAGCCTGCTCCACATGACCACTGCAATACTGATCGCCATCGCATTCCTCTACTGCGTCGGACTGCTTACCAAGGTGGGCGCTGTCACGGCGGGATTCGCAGGCATGCTGCTGGGCTGGTCCCTGCAGGCGCCGGTGAGCGGAGTTGCCGCCTGGCTTCTTGTGACCCTGAAACGTCCGTTCCGTATCGGTGACCGCGTCCAGTTCCCATCGCTCGCCCTGCTCGGAGACGTGAAACAAGTCGGACTTATGTATACGGTACTCGACCAGGTCGGAGGCGCTGTCGGCAGCGAAGAGGCTATCGGCCGCGGTCACCGATACGGAACGGACGTTTCAGGGTCACAAGAAGCCAGGCGGCAACTCCGCTCACCGGCGCCTGCAGGGACCAGCCCAGCAGCATGCCTGCGAATCCCGCCGTGACAGCGC
>JANYBI010000385.1 GCA_025360875.1 Lentisphaerota bacterium | reverse complement strand
AAGCGCCACACTTCCGACAAAATATCCTCGAACTATTCCGGCGACAAAAAATATTCGAAGGCCCAGAAGCTCACGGAAAGGTTCAAGCCTGCCACAAAGGCCAAATGCCTCGTAAATCCTTCGAATCCCGACGAGGCTCTGCTCATTCACAATTCGGAAATGTTCCTAATGCTTCCATTCATGCTCATACCGCTCATTTTCATCCTCGTCGGCGCCGGCGGAATCTACGGGATATGGAGTGGGAAGAATATGATGGATTCTGTGAAATCCGATACAGGAGTGAAAACCAAATTGCAGAATATTGTGCCCATACTATTCTTTACGGTATTCCTGCTAGTGGGTCTTGTCACCTTCCATATTTTCGGAATAAGGCCGTTCATGAAGATGATTGCCGCCGAAAAGTGGAACAGCATAACATGTCAGATCATATCAAGTTCAGTAGGCTCCCATAGTGGGGATGACGGAGCGACCTATAGTGTTGACATCCTATATTCATACAATGTCGACGGCAGGGAATTCAAGTCTGACAACTACAGTTTCATGGGGGGAAGTTCGAGCGGCTACGATGGGAAGAAGACGATCGTCGACAGGTATCCCGCCGGAAGCCAGAGCACCTGCTTCATAAATCCCGAAGATCCTTCTGATGCAGTTCTCAAGCGCGGGTTCTCGGCCGAGATGCTTTTCGGGCTAATCCCTCTCGCATTCGTCATCGCTGGAGCGGCAGGTCTTTACTTCACTCTGAAGAAATCAAGAAGAGTCTCAAACCTGGAACAGAACAATTACAGCAGATCCATCTCAGATTATTCTTCAGGCGAATGTGTCCTTAAACCTGCCAATGGCGGTCCTTGGGGCGGATTTCTGGGATTCCTTCTTTTCGCCCTGTTCTGGAACGGAATAGTGTCAATATTCGTCTATCAGGACGTGCTATCCTGGCAACGAGGCCGGCCGGAATGGTTCCTGACGATCTTCCTCATCCCCTTTGTGCTGGTAGGCGCACTGCTTCTCTTCTTCACGTTAATCGCATTCATCTCGATCTTCAATCCGCGTCCACGGTTGACCGTCAGCAACGCGTCACCGCGAGCCGGTTCAAAGTTCACAGTCAAGTGGGAGATCGGGGAAAAGTCCGCCGAGATATTCGAACGTCTGGAGATATTGCTGGAATGCCGTTCGGGAGAACCCAGCGACAGCAGTTCCAAGAAAAGCATCCTTGACAAGATGCTAGTTTTTGACACTAATGATTGGGCGAGGATGACCTGTGGGAGCCGTGAGGTCGAATTGCCGCTTGATGCCCGTCCATCCAACTCGAGCGATGACGCCTTGAAAGTCCATTGGGCCATATCACTTCGCGGAAGGCTGAAGCACCGTCCTAAGATAGCGCTCGAATACCCTGTGACGGTCCTGGAAAAGAGGGTATAAAAAAAAGAACCCGTCCTCTTATGAGAACAGGTCCTTTGAAATTATAACTTAATGAAAAGTTATTTTGCAGCCGGAGTCTTGGCCTTGACAGCTTCTTCAATAGCCTTGATCTCTTTTTCAAGAGCGGCTTTTGCATCAGCTTTTGCGTCCTTGAGAGCAGCTTTCTTCTCAGTAAGGAGCTTGTTGAGTTCTTCAAGGTTCATGTCCTTGATTTCCTTCTTGACAGGAGCAGCTTCCTTAGCAGCGTCAGCAGCATAGACTCCGAGAGAGAGAGCCATTGCGAAAGCAACAGCGACAACAACCATCATTTTCTTCATTTTACAATTCCTCCAAAAATTTTTAAAACTTACTTTTAACACTCTTACACGTGCCGGCATGCAAGTTTGGCACATACAATATTCCAAAAAATAATATTGTCAAGGCAAATGCAAAATTATTTTCAGTATTTCTAAAACTGATTATTTATCAAGATAACACCCTGATAAAAATAATATCATCCTCTCTTTTCCCAATGGCATAGCAAGGACAGGACTTCCCTGACATAGGCACATTCGCATTTTGCCGGACAGGGTCTCAGCTCCTCGCTGTGGAGGCACAGCCCCTGGCATTCGGACGAACCCTTTTTTTTCTCCTTGAACACGGGGCCATGGTAGAGATCCGTGAAGTCTTCGGCTTTTATTGCTATGGTAGTCCCACACGAATGATTGAAAAGGAAAAGTCCCAGCTCCAGATCTTCAAAGTGAATCTGGTAGCCGGCAAGGCTGACTTCAGGATCAGAAATGAAAAGGCCGCGGTCAGTCCATAACTTACCGCAGCCTGAACATTCCTTGAACGCTGGCGAACTGCTGTCAATCATTCAATTATTTCTTCTTTATCGTAGCCTTGATTCTCGCCTTTTTCCTCTGGAGATAAGCCTTCCGGCGTTTGCGCTTCTCTACCTTGTTGAACTGCTGTCCCATTTTGCACCTCTTTCCTTATTATTAATGTATTACGGGTTTGAAACAATGTTCACCAGCCGTCCGGGCACGCTGATGATCTTTACTATCTTCCTGCCTGAAAGCTCCCTGGCCACCTCGGCATTACCAAGTGCGAGCTTCTGCATCTCGTCCTGCGTCATATCCGCAGGCATCATGATCCTCGCCTTCGGCTTTCCCTTAATCTGCACCAGTATCTCGATTTCGTCAAGCTTCAAATATTCCTCATTGTATGCAGGCCACTCCTCATATGCAATCGTATTGCCGTGTCCGAGGATTTCCCAGAGCTCCTCGGCAATATGCGGGGCGAACGGCGAAAGGAGCTTGACGAATGCCCTGGCAGCCTCCCCTGGCATTTTCCCCGCCCCTGAGAACTCGTTCACAAATATCATCATCTGGCTTATGGCCGTATTGAAATTCATCGTCTCGATATCGACAGTGACCTTCTTGATCGTCTGATGAAGCGTCCTTCTCTGGTCTTTCGAAAGCGGGTCGTCGGTTATCTCAGTTTCCGCCACCAGCCTCCATGCCTTTTTGAGGAAACGGTACACACCTTCAACCCCCTTGGTGTTCCATGGCTTGACTGCGTCGAGAGGCCCCATGAACATCTCATATAGTCTCATGCTGTCGGCACCGTACTGGCTTATTATGTCGTCAGGATTGACGACGTTCTTAAGGGCCTTTGACATTTTCGCCGAAAATTCAACGAGTTTCTCACCGGTATCCTTGTTCACCGGCCCGGCCTCCGTGTGCTCCACTTTGTTGTTAGGGACCAGCGCCCCTCTTGAATCCTTGTATGAAAGCCCCAGGATCATCCCCTGGTTGAAGAGCTTCATGAAAGGCTCCTTCGTGGATACATATCCGAGATCGTAGAGCACCTTGTGCCAGAATCGCGAATACAGCAGATGGAGCACAGCATGTTCAGCACCGCCGACGTAAAGGTCGACCGGCATCCAGTATTTCTCCTTTTCACTGCTCCACGGCTCAGCACTGTTCGACGGATCCATATACCTTAAATAATACCAGCAGGATCCGGCCCACTGGGGCATGGTGTTTGTCTCGCGGCGCCCCTTCATGCCTGTGACAGGATCCGTGTAGGCAAGCCATTCTGCGGATTTCGCAAGAGGCGACTCGCCGGAGCCGGACGGACGGAAATCCTCGACTTCAGGAAGGCTTACAGGAAGATCCTTTTCATCAACCAGCCTTATCGTACCGTCCTCCATATGGATCACCGGGAAAGGTTCCCCCCAGTAACGCTGGCGGCTGAACAGCCAGTCGCGGAGCTTGTAGTTGACGGCCTCCTTGCCTATGCCCTTCTTTTCCAGCCAATCAATAGTCCTGCGTTTCGAATCTGCAACTTCAAGCCCGTTGATGTCGAGATTGTCGCTGTTGGATGAATTTATCATGACACCGTTGCCGGGCCAGCATGCTTTCCCGTTCAGCACATCGCTGATATCAACCTTTAGCGCTGCCGCCGCCTTCTCATCCGGTGAAATGATACACTTTACAGGAATTCCAAACTTCACCGCAAACTCAAAGTCGCGGGTGTCATGCGATGGTACCGCCATGATTGCGCCTGTCCCATAGCTTATGAGCACATAGTCGGCGATCCACACCGGTATTTTCAACTTGTTCACGGGATTGACAGCATAGGCACCGGTGAAAACGCCCGTCTTCTCCTTGAGCTCAGCCCTCTCTAGATCGCTCATCCTGGAGGCATGCATGCAATATTCATCTACGGCATTTTTCCTGTCGGCGGCAGTGATCTTGGGCACGAGCGGGTGTTCAGGTGAGAGGACCATGTAGGTCGCGCCGAACAAAGTATCTGGACGGGTAGTATAGACAGTGACTTTCTTGTCCGTTCCGTCAATCCCAAACATGACATCGGCACCGACGGACTTGCCGATCCAGTTCCTCTGCATCTCCTTGATGCCCTCAGGCCAGTCGAGTTCCTCGATGTCCGCCAGCAGCCTTTCGGCATAGTTTGTTATCCTCAGCATCCACTGTCTCATCGGACGCCGTATCACCGGATGTCCACCGCGTTCGCTTTTTCCGTCAATAACCTCTTCGTTGGCAAGCACGGTCCCGAGTTCAGGGCACCAGTTCACGGGGACTTCGTCAATATATGCGAGCCCTTTCTTATAGAGCTGGATGAAGATCCATTGCGTCCACCTGAAATATTCCGGGTCCGTGGTATTGACCTCGCGATCCCAGTCATAGCTGAAACCAAGGGCCTTGATCTGCCTTCTGAATGTGTCAATATTGCTTCTGGTGGCGATTTTAGGATGTGTGCCGGTTTCAACGGCATACTGTTCGGCAGGCAGGCCAAAAGCATCCCAGCCCATGGGATGGAGCACGTTGAACCCCCTCATCCTCTTATATCTGCAGACAATGTCGGTCGCGGTATATCCTTCCGGATGCCCGACGTGCAACCCGGCGCCGCTTGGATACGGGAACATGTCCAGGACATAGAACTTCTGTCTTGAGCTGTCCTCAACAGTCCTGAAAGTCTTGTTCTGCTCCCAATATTTCTGCCATTTCGGCTCTATCGCTGAAAAATCATATTCTTTTCCGACCATATCAAGCGCCTTTCATCAAAAATTCAGGTTTTTACGATATACAATAAAGATTTTTTTACAATTCTGATATCAAAATATGTTCAAAGAGTGTAGATTACCAGTTGTTTATCAAAGCTCAGGGAGATGGGAAAAACACGCTTGAAAACACAGAAGATTAGGTTGTCCGAAGAAAAAACAATCCTCGTGGTCGATGATGACAGCTTTGTGCTGAAACTCATCGAGCGCATTCTTGCCGACGCCGGATTCAAGGACATAAGGACCGCAGTGAACGGGAAGCAGACTTTCGATATTTTGAAACTGCCGTCCGACAAGGAGGAAAAGGAAGACATGTCGCTGACTTCCGAAATCGACCTCGTCGTATTGGACGTCCTCCTTCCGGACACTAACGGCTTTGAAATCTGCAAGAGGATCAGGGATGCTGAACTTGACATTCCGGTGATACTCATCTCCGGCTACGACATTGAGGAGATCCAGAACAAACTCGTCGAATGCGGTGCGGACGACTTCCTGAAGAAGCCTTTCAGTCAGGCCGAGCTCTCCACCAGGGTCAAGCTCATGATCAACAGGAAGAGGAAGAGCCAGAAGGAAGCTGATCTCATGCAGACCAGCAAAATCCGCTTCAGCACGAGCCACAACGTCCCATTCGTCGGCGACAACATCAACGGATACGTGATAATCGACTCCCTGGGCTGGGGGAAGCATTCGCTGGTATACAAGGTCGTGAGGGCCTCGGACAAAAGCGTCCTCTCCCTGAAGATGCTTTCCAGGAACACGCTGGAAAAAAAAGACATAGTGGACAGGTTCAGCAACGAGATCGAGATCATATCGAAGATAAAGCATCCCAACATAGTTGAATACGTCGACCGCGGCTACTTCAACGACTGCCCCTATCTTGTAATGGAATATGTCGAGGGCGTGGATCTCGAGGAATATCTGGTCACCCGCGGGAAGATATCCATGAAGTCATTCGCCCATATAGCCTATGATATCGCTGATGCAATCTGCGAACTTCACCGCAAGAACATCTTCCACCGCGACATCAAGCTCAAGAACATCCTCTACGATATAAAGACAGGCGAAGCAAAACTCAGCGACTTCGGCATAGCAAAGCTTCCCGACGGCCTCACCACGACTCAGGAGGGTTTCATCGTGGGTACGCCCATCTATCTTGCGCCTGAGATATTCCTGGGGGAACTTGCAACAGTGCAGTCGGACATATATTCATTCGGCGCCACACTCTATCACCTGATCACAGGCTCTCCGCCGTTTGTCGCTGAAACCTCCATTGAACTCTTCAAGAAGCACAAGCTGGAAAAACCCCCGCCGGTAAACGCATCGCGGTCGGACGTGCCTGCAGAATGGAACGCGCTGATCGTTGACCGTTGCCTGGCAAAGGAATCAGGGGACCGTCCGAATTCGATGCAGGAAATAATGGATGATATACTGCGGCTCGATCCTTCGCTCAAGCCTAAGGGAACCTCTAAGTCATGACTTTATCTTCCTGAATTCCGCCGGTCCCACGCCCCTGAGCCTGCGGAACACCCTGCTGAAATGGAACCTGTCGCAGAAGCCTGTCTCAGACGCAATCTGCTTGATGTCCAATCCGGAATAGTGCAGCAGGATACAGGCCTTGTCAATCCTCCTGTTCCTTGAATAAAGCTGCGGGCTCACGCCCGTGTTCTGTCTGAAAAGCCTCAGGAAGGCATTGGTGCTCATGCTGAGCTTTTCCGAAATTGATGTATTGGAATGCGGCTTCGAGATATCATCGTCTATCATCTTCATCGCCGTGGCTATCCTTGGATCAATTTTCCTCCTGTATAGGAATTTGTCCGGCACGGAAGCAAGGCAGTAGAGTATGAGCTGCATGACATTGAGGGAAAGCACCACTGAATCCGTGTTCCTTCCTTCAATCATCCTGGAGGATTCCCTGACCTTGGCAAGCATTTCCGTACCGGGCGCTATCCTGATTATCTGAGACTCGATATCGGTGAATGGCGGGCCTGCAGTGAAATGCACGTAGAAATGCATCGGCGTCCCCTTGCAGGCCGAGGAGAAATGCGTGTTCGGCGGGATCAGCGTCAGCAGCTCCGGAGTCAGCGGATACTCCTTCATCTCATACCATACCGACGCCCCTTTTCCGCTGTTCCAGTACAGGCGCCAATACGGCGCTGAGAGGTCTGGAAAATTCCACCGGATCTTCCCAAGAGAGTCGAATTTGACCGTCAGTATTTTTACATCGGGATTGAAATATTCATTCATGTCAATGCTTAATTTAGCATATGCCAGTATAATTAAAATGTTTGAAACATACATACATTAGGTGTTTTTCTGCATTGAAGGCGCGGAGGCAATGGACTAATTTAGGGATCTGAAAAATAAATTCTTATTAACTGATAAAAGGAGATTTCATATGGCTGCAGGAAAAGTCAAGGCATCCAATTCCAGGACAGACTGGTTTGTAAATGACCGTTTCGGAATGTTCATCCACTGGGGACTTTATTCGATGCCCGCCAGGCACGAATGGGTGAAGAATATTGAACGCATAACCAATGAACAGTACCAGAAGTATTTTGACAAGTTCAACCCTGATCTCTATAATCCCAGGGAATGGGCGCGCATGGCCAAGGCCGCAGGAATGAAATATTTTGTCATCACGACCAAGCATCATGAAGGTTTCTGCCTCTGGGATTCCAAACATACTGACTACAAGGCGACAAACACGCCGTGCGGCAAGGATCTCCTCAAGGCCATGGTCGAAGCATTCAGGGCCGAAGGCCTCAAGGTCGGATTCTACTACTCGCTCCTCGACTGGCATCATCCTGACTTTCCAATAGACAAGCTACACCCACAGAGGGACGACAAGGAATTCAGGGAGAAGGAAAAGAAGCGCGATGTCAGGAAATACGCCGAATATATGCGCCGTCAGGTGACCGAGCTCCTTACGCAGTTCGGCAAGATCGACATACTCTGGTTCGACTTCTCCTATCCGGGCGAGGACGGAAAAGGACACAAGGACTGGGAGTCCGAAAAGCTTCTCAAGCTCGTGAGGAAGCTGCAGCCCGACATAATGATAGACAACAGGCTCGACATTCCGGATTCGGGAGACTTCGAGACACCGGAACAGTTCCAGCCGACCGAAGGGCTCAAGGGCAAGGACGGAAAACCCATTGTCTGGGAAGCCTGCCAGACTTTTTCAGGTTCCTGGGGATACCATCGCGATGAGATGAGCTGGCGCGAACCCGAGGAACTCATCATGACGCTCATCGACTGCGTCAGCAAAAATGGCGACCTCCTCCTGAACGTAGGTCCGACAGCGCGCGGGGAATTCGACTGCAGGGCGCAGGAACGTCTTGCCGCCTTCGCAGAATGGATGCGGCGCCATGACCGGTCAATCTACGGCTGCCAGCAGGCACCCGCGGAATTCAAATGTCCTAAAGGATGCAACCTCACATACAATCCTTCAACCAACAGGCTCTATCTCCATATCCTGGCTTGG
>JANYBI010000352.1 GCA_025360875.1 Lentisphaerota bacterium | reverse complement strand
AAATTCTCCGCGTCGGGATAGTCGCCGATCCATGAATAACGGAAAAGCTGTGACTGTCCCTCCTTAAGCTTCTGAAGGAAGCGGGGCTTGTTATTCAGGTAGGGCGTTATCTCGATTCCGATTTTCCACATGTCGTCCTTCATCAGTTCAGCGAGCTGCCGGTGGACTGAAGTCGTGTCTGGCAGATCAAATGAAAGCTCAAGGGATTTTCCCGTAGCAGGATTTATTCCTCCAGGGAATCCGGCCTTGGCAAGGAGATCTTTTGCCTTTTCAAGATCGTATTTGCCGTTTGGGTTGACATAGGATCCGTCATAACCGGCAATGTTTGGCGGAAGAGGTCCGTTTGTCGCAACAAGCGAGTTCTTGGAATGTTTGACTCTGGCGTCGACATCATATGCAAGGCTGATTGCCTTGCGCAGATTGATATTCTTTGAAAGCAGCGGATCGGCAAAGCTGAAAGCAACATAAATTATTTCGAAATGAGGTATTTTTAACAGTCTTATTCCCCGTTCCTTCAATCCGGCAACCAATTCTCCTCCTGTCGCCACGGCATCACGATTTTCATTGTCCAGAGAACTGAGATCAAGTTCCCCCTGCAGGAAAAGAAGCCAGTTCGACGTAGGCTGTTTCACCTGATAACACACGACTTTATCCAGAAGCGGCAGCTTGCGCGTCCTGTCGGATGGGCTTTGGGCCTGGGGGAAGAATTCCGTTCTGAAATCAGGATTTTTAACAAGTATGAGCTTGTAATCCTTCTGCCATTCGGAGAGCGTGAACGGGCCCGAACCAGCTGTCGTTTCCGCCAGTGAATTCCCAAGGGAGATTGCGGTTTTCTGTGAGACGATCGCTGAATATGACATTGCGAGCATGTAGAGCAGCCGGGGATCCGGTTTGACCAGATGGATTGCGAAGTTCGCATCATCGATTATCTCGAAGCCCTCACAGCCCTGGTCATAAACGGACATGTCGCCGGGCTTGAGCTTTGAAGTTTTGGCATAGAAATCGTCGATGCCCTTGATCTTGCCTCTCCAAAGCCAGAATCCGCTGGAATGAATCCGCGCATCTGCTAGCCTTAAAAACGAGAAGACAACGTCTTTTGAGGTGACCTTGCGCTCCTGTTTATTTTTCAGACAGGAGTTTTCCTGGAAATAGAGGTCGTCACTCAATTTGAATTTATAATGGAGGCAGTCAGGGCTGACCTCGGGCATGGCTGACAGCATCGAAGGGATGAGCTTGTAAGGGCGTTCGACATAGTCATACTGCAGGAGTGTGTCATAGAAGCTCATTACCATGATGGAGCTTGTTAAATCTGCGGCTAGAGCCGGATCCAGCGTATTGATCTTCCCTCCGGTATTGGTGTAGAGGGTGCGGTCGGAATCCTTCTGTCCGGAGATCTCGTTCCTCCCGCAGGAGCAGAGAAGAAACAGGATAAGCAAGATGGCGATCTGGGAACCTTTCAGCTTCCTGAATCCGCCATGCGTGGGGATAAGAGATTCAGTCTTTGTTGTTTTTTTCATTCTGTCCATTTCGTCAATATATGTCCATCCGCTTAATCTATCATATTTGAATTAAAATATTTTAAGATTAAATTCGATGTTTGAGGTCGGGTATTTTAAATGAGGTTTTAATGTCCCCTTTCGCGATATTCGCAATTTCCCTGGCAAGCGCCATCATCGGCGCTGCTGTCTGCTGGGCGTTCATGAGGCTCAAGAGCCAGCATCTCGTGGCCCAGGCAAAGGCCGATATCGGGAGGAACCAGATCGTGCTCGAGGAGAAGAACAGGGCCCTGGAAGCAAATATCCTTTCATTGAAGACCGAGATTGAAAAGGCCGACAGGAGAAGGGCTGACCTCGATAATGAAAAACTCCAGCTGGAAAAGAACATTTCAACCCTTGAAACTACCGTCCAGAAGGAGCGTCAGCAGACCGAGGAGAAGATCAAGCTCCTCAATGAGGCGAAGGAGAACCTGACAACCGCGTTCAAGAACATTGCAAACGAGATATTCGATGATAAGAGCAAGAAATTCTCAGAGAAGAACAAGGAAGGGCTCGATGCACTCCTGAAACCTCTGGGCGAGAAGATAAAGGACTTTGAGAAGAAAGTTTCAGATTCATATGGACAGGAAGCCAAGGAACGTCATGCCCTGAAGGGTGAAATAGAGAAACTCTGTGTCCGTAACGACCTGATGAGCGAGGCGGCGACAAATCTGACAAATGCACTGAAGGGTGAATCGAAGGTCCAAGGCAGCTGGGGCGAACTGGTCCTGGAAAGGCTTCTCGAGGATTCCGGCCTTAAAAAAGGTACCGAATTCGAAGTGCAGGAGAGCCGTACTTCCGATAGCGGCAACAGGTTGCGCCCGGACGTCGTCATCCATCTGCCGCAGAACAAGCATCTTATCATAGATTCAAAGGTTTCCCTGACGGCCTACGAGCTTTATTGTTCGGCTGTCGATGACAAGGAAAAGGAATCCAGGCTTTCTGAACACACGGCCTCTGTGAGGAAACACCTGAAGGAGCTCCAGGACAAGAACTACCAGAATCTCCAGGGGCTCCAGAGTCCCGAATTCGTGATGATGTTTATGCCGATCGAGCACGCCTGCGCCGTGGCGCTCCAGTATGACAAGTCACTTTTCTCGGAAGCTTTCGAGAAAAACATAATAATTGTCACGCCCATGACACTGCTCGCCGCCCTGAAGATTGTCTTCACTGTCTGGAGATATGAACGGCAGAACCAGAACGCCCTCAGAATTGCCGAGGAGGCAGGACGGCTCTATGACAAACTGACAGGATTTGCAGCCGATCTTGTCGAGATTGGCAGGAAGATTGATTCGCTGCACAAGACTTATGATGAAGCGAGAGGGAAACTGTCGGAAGGCAAGGGTAATCTCATATCCAGGGCCGAAAAACTCAGGGAACTCGGTGCAAAAACGAGCAAAGCCCTTCCTCCTGAACTGGTCTCCATGTCCGAAGATGTGATTGATGTAGATCCGGACAAGTGATAAATTTTCAGTTGAAAATTTATATTACTGCCTGTTTGGCTGTGCTTGCTGTCCGCGGTTGTCTCCACCGCCCCTTCCACCACCTCCGACCCTGAAAGGGTTCGAAGATGTCATATCATAGACGTATTTGATGTATTCCTCGAACTGAGCCGTCTGATCGGTATGGTAACCGAGCTGTGTGGCAAACTGCTGCAAGACGGTGCTCCGTTCAGTGTCCAGCAGATCTCTCATCTGATGGGAATTATCAAAGAGTTCACGGCGTTGGTTTGATGCATTTTCACCCTCGGGATTCTGGGAAATTTCGTAGAGGAGCTGGTTGTTCTTGGCGACAAGTGGGATGAGCTTGTTATGGTTGTCAAGCTGTTCAGGAGTCATGGACTTCGTGTCCAGTTTCTTGAGGAAATCGACCTGTTTGGTGGAGTTTTCATGCATCTGCTTTGTAAAATTGTTCATGCGCTCGACAATGGCGGCATAACGCTCGGGATCTGTCTCCTTGAGTTTTTCCATGTTGATTCTGCCTCTGTCCTGAGGGGTCGGATTATCATCTCTTGGGGGCTCGACAGCCTGTGCTGGAGGTGGAATTGATACTGTAACGGGCTGGGGATTGGGCAAGATCTTTTTTTCAGGGACCGGGAAATTTTTACTGCTTATCTTGGCAGCCATGTCCTGTTTTAATTTGGCAAGCTCGGATTCGGCTTTCAAAGCCCTTTCCTTGTTTTCCATGTCTGAATATGCGAGACAGGCGCAGATGATCATTAAAACACAGATGACGAAACCCATGGCAGCCAGGAGATTTTTATTCATTGTTGCGTGCCTTTAATAAAGTTGAATTATGATATATTATAACGCGTCTTATCGTTTTTTATTGTGGTTTTCTCGGATAATTTAGAATTGACCGGAAATGCAGTACAAGCTTCGCAAAATCTGAAACAGGAAAAGTAAAAATGCCCCTGGAAGTACATTTCCTCGGCTGGAATGAGTCTCTGCTGAAACTTGCAGTTGACAGGCTTTCTTCAGGCTTCCGTGATCAAATTCCTGACATGGGCGGTATGCTTGTCATAACTCCCACAAGGCAGTCAGGAAGGAAGTTGAGAGAGGCTCTTGTCCGCAAATCCGGGGGACGCGGAATTTTCCCCCCGAAGATAATGACTCCGGATTTCCTTCTGAATACCGGGTGCGGAAAAATGAAGATTGCGACGGAATTCGAAACGATTGCTGCTTGGACCGAGGTTCTTGCGTCTGCGCCTCCGGAACTCCTCAGAGCTCTGAAAATAACCGATCGCAGGGATTTTCAATGGTTGCTCGGACTTGCAGTAAAGTTCTGCGAACTTCGCAATCTTCTTGCCGAGAACAGCCATACCATAGGCGGAGTTGCGGAAATGGGGCTGGAGTCCGGTCTTCAGGAACCGGAAAGGTGGGAGGCGCTTGCAAGGCTTGAAAAATCATACCTTGAGAAGCTGGACGACGCGGGTTTAAGGGATGCGAATGTCGCAAAGATTGAATCGCCCGGACTTTCCGATGAGATAAAAGATGTCGAAAAGATAATTCTGATAGGAGTCTGCGATCCTGTCCCGCTTGTCCTGGACAAGCTCAAAGACATTTCAAAGTCAAAGAACGTGGAAATATGGGTATATGCGCCAGAGGACCTTTGCGAAAAATTTGACAGTTGGGGATGTCCAATCCCGGAAAAGTGGGAGAACGCCGAGATCAATTTTCACAGGCACGAGGAGGGAATAAGGCTTGCCGGAAATCCCGAAGCGCAGGCGGAGGATGTCGTGAAAATCCTTTCCGGAAGCAGGAAGGTTCTTTCTCCATCCAATGTGGCGGTCTCGGTGCTGAATGAAAAACTGGTCCGGTATGTCGAAAAGTCATTCCTTGATACTGGTATCAGGACATTCAATCCGGCAGGCGATCTTGTTTCGACCACTTCCATCTTTCATCTTCTGCTGAGTTTCTCAGATCTTGTCGAGAAGGAGAACTACGAGACATTTGCGAAGTTCGCACGCAATCCGGACTTCCTGTGCCGACTCGCCTCGGAGAACGCGGATTTTTCGCCATTGGATTTCCTGAAGGAGCTGGACGTCCAGCAGAACAGGCATTTGCCAGAAAAACTGTCCGACATTGAACGTACGGCCGGGAAAAACCTGAAGACTGTCTGCATTGAAGTCCATTCGCTGATCAAGGAGTTCAAAAAAAATCCAATTACCGCATTCATCCGGAGATTCCTTTCTGATACATATAAGGTCAAGGAACTGGATCCTGATAAGGAAAGTTCGATGAAATTCATCGGAGGCGCCGATCTTGTAAACGGCATGCTTTCCGAGCTGGAGAAATCGTCCATCGAATCATTTCGCCTGACCCCTTCGGAAAAGCTGTGCCTTTTCGTCCATATTCTGGAGAAACAGAAGATCTATCCCGAACATGAACATGACATGCTGCCGTTACAGGGCTGGCTTGAGCTCCCATGGGAGAAAGCCGAAACCCTTGTTGTGGCTGGCATGAACGAAGGATACGTGCCGGATTCAGTCGTAGGAGATATTTTCATCCCGGACCTTCCCCGTGAAAAGCTTGGACTTAAGAACAACCGGAGACGTTTCTCGCGGGATGTATATATAATGACCTCGATCATTGAATCCCGGAATAAAGGCAAGCTGTACTGTATCGCAGGGAAGACGGATGTTTCCGGGGAACCCCTGAAGCCATCGCGGCTGTTTTTCCTCTGCCAGTCTGAAAATTTCGTCAGGAGGACAGAGACGCTTTTCGGGACGCCGGACGACAAGAAGCTCAAACCTGTTACCGTCACTTTCCAATGGAAGCTCACGGTTCCGGAAAAGAAAATCCCTGCTGCCTTGTCTGTCACCGATTTCAGGAACTATCTGGACTGCCCTTTCCGTTTCTATCTCAAGAAGGTGATGAAGATGAGGGAGTCCGATGACAGGAGCACTGAAATGGGCCAGCTGGTATTCGGCGAGGTATGCCATCGTGTACTGGACATGTTCTCCAAGGATGAGAATCTGCGATGCTCCAGGAATTCAGAAGAGATAAAAGTGTTCATGCAGTTTGAAGCCCAGAGGCTCCTTGAAAACATATATGGCAAGCATCTCTCCCTTTCACTCATGATCCAGCTGGAGAACATAAAGCAGCGTCTTGCGAAGTTCGCAGATGTCCAGGCTGGGGAGAATTCATCCGGCTGGGAGATAATTTCTTCGGAATACAGCCTTGGGGACGGGCACGGAGTTGAATTCCACGGAGCTGTCATCAAGGGCAAGATAGACAGGATAGAACGGCATGGGGACGGTACGATCAGGATTATCGACTATAAGACGAGCGACAGCCCGGATTCCCCGAAGGAAACTCATTTGCGGGGTGTGAATGAGGGTACGCCGAAATATTCTGTGATTGAGCATGGAGGCGGGAAAAAATGCTGGGCTGATCTGCAGCTGCCGCTGTATCGGATACTTCTCAGGAAGGAGAAGGAGTTTGCAGGTGGGAAAATAATCTGCGGCTATTTCAACCTTCCCAAATCGGTGCTTGATACAGGCATAAGGACCTGGGATGACATGGAGGAAAATTATCTTGCTGATGCCGAAAAATGCGCTGAAGGCGTAGTTAAGGATATCCTGAAAGGAGTTTTCTGGCCTCCGAAGAAGGTCAGGTACGACGACTTTGAAAAGATATTCCTGGGAGTTCCTCTGGAATCGGTTGAGGAGTTCAGATAGGAGAGGCAATTGCAAAAGGCTGGAAGAATTTGGATGCGGGGAAGTGAAAACCTTTTAAGGAAAGGTTCTTCCCTTCCCCGCGCCCCAACCCTTTCCAAGCCTGTTTGCGATTTCATCTGATTGCAGTTGCAGTCAGATGAATAGGAAGGAAAAGCAGGAGAACTTATAAAGTAACAGAAGGAATTATTCTGCGAATTGTAAAATTTGCACATGGAGTGCGGCAATTTATTGCCGCCTTGCGCCGCGAAATTCATTTCGCGGGATGTGTTGGACGGAATGAATTCCGTCATTAAAGGCGGCGATGAATCGCCGCACTCCAAGGAGCGTTCACACGCTCGTAAAAACGGAAAGACAGTAGATGAACAGAAAGAAAAACGTGACAGCCAAAATAGGGAACGAAGTCATTTCGGCGTCGGCCGGGACAGGCAAGACATATCAGCTTGTCAACAGGTATATAAGCCTCCTTGCCGCCGGGATGAAGCCGGAGACCGTTGTCGCGCTCACGTTCACTAGGAACGCGGCTGGGGAGATATTCGACAGGATAATC
>JANYBI010000322.1 GCA_025360875.1 Lentisphaerota bacterium | reverse complement strand
GGATGATGAAGCCGCAGCCGGCAAAAATGAGTCCGGAAAGGACAGTGAAGGAAAAGATAAATATGAATGCGAAATCCGCAATTTTGGGAATCTTGAATTTAGACATATTTTTTCCAGAGCTTGAACATATCCACGAGAATGACAACGGCACTTCCGAATTTCATAACCTTCGATCCCTTGATATCAGTCCAGCGGCTGACAGGATATTCGATGATTTCACAACCTTTGAGCCTCAAAATGATCTCAACGTCGAAAATCCATCTTGAAACAAAGGTCTTGTCAAAAGCCTTATCAAGGAAACTCTTCCTGATAATCTTCGCACCACATTGCGAATCATATGTCTGAATACCGTAAAGAGTCCTGAAGAGGGAGCAGAAAATACGGCTGATGAGATGCCTTGCCATGCTACGTTGGATGACACTTCCGGGACGACATATCCTGCTACCGAAAACTGCGGCGGCGCCCGGGCTGGTACCATCGGCGACTTTAAGCATTCCATCAAGTTCCGCCAACGGAGTCGCAAGATCGGCATCCCAGAATCCGGCAAATCCTATCTCATTATAAAATGGCAATGTCTTGAGATGCATCATCCCCCGGCGTACCGCCTCAGCCTTGCCTGAGTTCTTTTCAAGACTCAGGACATCTGCAAAACCCGAAGCCTCATCCTCAAGCATCTTCTGCGTTCCGTCGGAAGAACCGTCATTGACAAAAAGGAAATAAATCCTGTCGGAGAACTTGCTGTATTCCCCGAGTTTCAGCCTGTCCTCCTCATTATAGCAAGGAATGACCAGGCATATCCTTTTTTTATTTTCTGACATAATATTTTACCGGATAAAAGCCCTAATAGACACGATAAATTTCGAAAAACCTGTCAGATCCTGTCCAAAGTGGAATCTTATGGATCAACTTCGAATTTGCTGGGATAGGTTCGGCATTTACAACTGCTATTGGATTGCCATCGGCATCGGCTTTTATTCTTGAATTCATCCTTATAAATATCCCAGGACCAGAGATTTTTCCATCATATGCGCATATATATTCAGGAATCCCTGTTTTCTGATAGGTTTCAGGCGCAACTCTACCGTAAAAAAGGAAATATGCATACCAGTATGGCTTAAACGATCTGTCCACAGGATGATAAAACACCGAATCTGAAACATAAAGAGTCTCATTTTTAGGTAAATCCTTGAATGACAACTCCACTGTTTCCACAAATGCAGCATGGAATGAAGTCCTTGAATCTACCGCATACTTACCAAAATAATTCATGAAGTAGAAGGAAACTTCAATAAGTGAAAAAAACAGTATGGCAATCATAACAACTCGAAGTTTTGGCTTGCAGCTCCATAAATAATAAAATCCGAGAAGTGAAAGCATGCACCAGAATGGAGCACCGTTCATACATCTTGTGCTATGCATCTTCTCCATTGTCAGAACAGCAGCCAACGGATATGAGAGGATTGAAAACAGTATGAAACGGAAATAAGGATTCCTCTTGAAACTCCTGACTATGAAATAAAACCCCGCAATTATGAAGGGTGCCATGAAAACATATAATTCACCGGAGATGCCTGCATTGTGCCTGAGCTCATAATCTCCCTGTATAAACAGGAATGTGGGACTGAAATATTCCATATATCTTTCCAGGATTCTTGTCATAACCTCCAAAAGAGGGGCGCCATCGCCCCAGACACTCAATCCGGAAAAACGGGCAGTCATGCTCGCAGGACAATTCCAGACATAGACAATCATTGGCAACATGCATACGAGATATACCGAAGAGAACAAAGCAAGTATTGTCATTCGCCTTAAAAGCAACTTATTCATGGAAAGGACAAGACAAATCAGAAGAACAGCACCCATGGGCCTTCCAATCTGGTGGGAATACATGGCAAGCGCCCAGAATATGCCTGCAAGCAAAGCTGAACATTTTGAATGTCTGCCGAGTGCATCAATCATAAAATAGCATCCTCCGATCATGCACATGATCATGGGCATATACCCGCCTATCCCGGTCCTGCTTAAAGGAAACAGCCACGGGAGTATTGAAAAAACAAATGCTCCACCCAGGCAAATCCATCTGTTCCTGACATATTTTGCAGCGAGAAAAAAGAAGGCTATTGACGCGAGCATAAAAAATATTCCGCCAGGAATTCTTACCACCCATTTTTCCGGTCCGAATATTTTCATCATTCCTGCAAGAACATATATGTATATAGGATCCTGATAGTTGTTGAAACATTTGAAAAACACCGGGTATCCAATGCCATACTCATCTGCTCCTGTCATGGCTATGCAGTAGGCATTGTATCCCACCGAAGCCTCGTCATAATAAAAGCCGTTTGGAATCTCAGGGAATTTCCAGAAATGAAGAAAGGTTGAGAGAAATAATAAAGCTAGGACCGTAGAAGTGAACCATATCTTTTTTTTATGCATCTTATGACTTATTCCCCGGCAAATGAAAGAGACAGCTAACGTAATGAATATTATTGTTACATGTTAATTAACACGATAAATCTCAAAATATATACCCGAAGGAGTGGGAATTCTTTCAATAAGCTTACAGTCAGAAGGCCTTTTTTCAAAATCCTTGCTGCCCCTAATATTATTGTTCTCATCCAGAAAGTACAGATTGTCGAGGGTGAGAAGAATCCCTGGCCTAACTATTTTCTCTTGGTAAAGACATACTTTCTCTTCAGGAATTCCACGTTTCCGGTAAACAACGGGATCGAGTTTCATCAGGAAAAGGATATTGGTGTAGAACTCCGGCTTGAACTCAGGTTTCATCTCCTCTGGGAAAAAAATATATTTTGATATGTATAACGTCTCATCTTTCCCGAGATGGGACAGGGATTTTCGAACAGCTTCCACGGCATCAGCACTGAACGATGCGCGGCATTCCTTCTGATATTTTCCAAAGTATTTGAACATGTAGTCCGGAATCTCATATGCCGCCATAAACATGATCACTATCAGGACAATCCCCATCTTTTTCCTCTTTAAATACAAGAAGTTCAATCCTATTGCGGAGGTGATACACCAAAACGGGGCTCCGTTCATGCATCGCGTGCTATGGTAGTGGCTTATGGTCAATACGGCCGCAGCAGGATATGTCAGGACACACAGAAGGATAAAACGATAATAGGGATTCTGTTTGAAATATCTTATCATCACATAAAAACCGGCTAAAATCAAAGGCAGTAAAAACAGGAACAGTTCTCCAGTGCCAATGTTGTGACGCAGATCCCTGTCACCAGAAATGAAAAGAAAATCCAAGCTGAAATATTCCAAATAGCGTTGGAGTATCCCAAAGCACACCTCCGAAACAGGCTGGGCCTCCCTCCAGACTGCAATGGCATTGAATCTGGAGGTCATGCTAGCAGGAGTATGATACACGTAAACCGCCATGGGAATAAGAGCTGCAATAAGGATAAACAGGAATATTGAAGCTGTTTTCCATCGTTTGACAATCAATACATTGAAAGAAAGAACAAAGCAAAGCAAGATCACAGCCGTCATTGGTCTGCCTATCTGGTGTGCATACATAGTAAAAGCCCATGATATCCCTGCCATTATTGCCCACATGATCGATCTTTTGCCAAATGCTTCAAAGAGGGAATAGCATCCCACGATAATTCCGAACACCATAGGCATATATCCCCCAATTCCGGTCCTGCTGAGGGGGAACAACCATGGCAGTACAGAAACAACAAAGGCTCCAGTCATGCATATCATCTTGTACCTTGTGAATTTTGAGGCAAGAAAAAAGAAGACTATTGCAGCTAGGACATGGAACAATCCACTTGGCAGCCGAATCACCCATTTTTCAAAATCAAATATTGTTACCAATGCCGCATCCACATATGCCATTACAGGATCCTGATAATTGCCGAAACACAGGAAAAACACTGGATATCTTATCCCATGCTCATCAGCCCCTGTTCTGGCTATGCAGAAAGAATTATATGCCAGCGAACTTTCGTCAACATAAATACCGCTTGGCACATCATTCAGATTCCAAAAATGGGAAAAACAGGTTGCAACCAGGAGGGAACAACCAAGGGAAAACAGGAATATTCTGCTGTCAAGAACTTTTTTAATTGTACCGATGTATATATCCATTTTAAAGCACAAGTGCTCCAGATTGAATCTCAATCCCTTCAGCATGAAAAAGCAAAGCTCTTTAAGATATAGGTGTAATGTGGCGCTGACAAACCGCCATTACCCATTTGCCAGACATAATTGGCTTAAAAACTGAAGAATCACATGAAGCTCAAATGTGAAATCACGCATTGGATATATATAGTATGGGAACCTGATTACATATAAACAAGACAACAGAGAACTTTGACATGGCAAGCATTTTCCTTTTTGCAGGTATAATAATGGGATTTTTCCTTCCCGGCTACCTGCTGAACAAAATCTTTAACCATGACAATAATCTCGGGGTTTCTTATATAGTCTCAACAGTAATCTTATTCCAAACCGTGTTCCTGCTTGGGATCTGCGGTATCAATCTGAACATTCTTTCGGTCGGAATCGCGCTAGCCTTAATCAATCTGACTCTTTTCCTATATTGCATGGCAAAAGGGATTAAGTTCAAGGCATCAGAATCCATGGAAGTTTCCTTTTCACGAGCTGAAAAGATTGCATTGCTCCCTGTCTTGCTTAGCATTATACTTATATTCTTGAAAAGCTCGTTGTTCAACAATCCAGGCGATCAGGTCTTCAGATGGTATTTCCTCGCCGCCAGAATTTTCGAGACCGGTTCATTCTCTTATTACCCACCCCTGACTCCGAACGACTATAATCTGTATTTTTTCACAGACTCATTCCCTCCAATAGTCTCATTTTCCTATTTCTGGCTCTACTCATTGTTTGGGAAAGCAGAAACCTTCCTTGTCTGCATTCCCGTTACGCTGCAATTCATTTTTATTTTATTTTTTGGATATCGCCTGTCGGTATCACTCTTCAGTTCTAACAGGACCGGCATATTCACAGTTCTCCTGATTGGCTCGTCAACGTTGTTGTTCTATTCAGTTGTCCTTGCACAAGAGACAGGGATGACCACACTGTCGATGTTAGCCCTGATTTATTTCCTTGTCCGAAAGACTCAATGTTCAAGCAGCGATGCCATGATGGCTGCTTTTGCTGCATCTCTTGGGGCCCTGTCCAGGGAATACGGTGTAATATTCATCATATGCGGAATAATTGTGATAACATGGAGGAGGATTCCTGTCCGCATTCTGCTTTACTATCTTTTATTCTGTGCTGTTTTGACAGCTCCATGGTACATACGGACCTTTATGCTTACCGGAAATCCATTCTACAGCAATCCTGTTGGCGGATTGTTTGCAATAAATCCTGTACATGCGGGAATCATTGATGGATATAAGGAGGCGATAGGGTTGAAAAGCTATATGACGTGGAAAGTTGTCCTGCCACTTGCAACAGGCCTCTCATTCACCCTCGGCATTGCCTTTTTCACGGGGTTCATCTCATCGCTCATGCAGTTCAAACGGCTTGGTTTCCTGCTAATAGTCTCATTACTAATGATTTCTCTTTGGATTTATTCTATCTGGATACCTGGCGGACTTTTCCACTCAATGAGAATACTAAGTCCTGCAATAGCCGTGATGGCCGTCTGCGGTTCAAGCCTGCTTGATTCCATTTCCAAGAGAAGTGAAAAAATATATCTATTATCCATATATATCCTTTCAGCGATAAGCCTTTTTACTTTTTTCCAGAATATATTCGTCCCGTCTAACCCGCTCGCTTTGAATTTAAAGGACTGGCCCGTGGCGGCAGGCATAGTGCCTTTAACCAATGGTGACCAAGGACTTCTTGATCTACTCAAGGAGCTCCCGGAAGGCTCAAAAATCATTTCTGACAGCGCCCCCTTCCATGCCATACTGGCACAAAACAAGAATGAAAGTAGAAACATAACTGTAGTCCCGTTATGGAGTCCTGAAGTAAGATTTCTATTTGATAAAAACACTACCTTTGAGGAAGGTTGCGCCAGGCTTAAGAAATGCGGTATCAATTATGCCTTTCTCATCCGGAAAGACAACTTGAACATGATATATCTGCGAAATTTCCAATTCTTCCAGAAATATGACATGGCATCAAAACCGCTGACAGACACCAACCTATTTAAACTGCCATGAATTCATGTTGGCTTCTGCCCGACGGTAATTATGAACGATCTTCTTTTCCTCATGAACTTAAAGCTGAAAATCACCGCATCAAGAAAATTATAGAGGGGGAGAAGAGGTCTCAAGAGGGAACTTGCAATAGCCTTGTAATGCAGCCCTGACAGGTAATCTATCTTCATCCTGAATCCGTACTTGCAAAAAACCTCCTCGACCTCGAGTGCGCTGATTGGGCATTCGTTCTTAGTCACCCCCTTCTGGCTGTGCAGTGGTGAGCTAATGTCCCTATAAAGCCACATGAAAGGATTCTGTTTGTTTGGATCAAATGCAACAAAGGCTCCACCGGGCTTGAGAACTCTAAACGCTTCAGATGCGCATAGGTCTTTGTCAGGAAGGTGATGTAGCATCCCGCTGAACATAATAAAATCAACGGAAGAAGTCTGTAATGGAAGGAATTCAACGTCCCCATTAATAAAATTCAAATCGCACTTCTGCATTCCCGATTCAAGGATCTTATGGCTCAAATCAATTCCAAGCACCCTAAAGCCCTTCTGTTTTAAGATATATGTAAAAACGCCTGAACCGCATCCCATATCGGCAAATAACGCCCCAGACTCCAAGCTCTTTACAGAAGAAAGGACCTTAAGGCACTCGCTTACCAACCTGTTCTTACTTTCTTCATCAAACACATCATATCCCTGCGGCCCAGTAAATGAGTCAAAAAAATCAATCTCTGCTTTCTTGTCCTGAAGTGATTTCAAGCCAACCATATACTCAGCTTTCATTAGTATGTTCTCGTTTCAAATCAATGCGTCAATACCTTGAAATATATCACGGACTTGAAAAGTTTCTTCGACAAGAAACAATTCATTTTATTTCATATATCCCTATGGAGGTTTTACCGTCAGGAACTATCGGT
>JANYBI010000494.1 GCA_025360875.1 Lentisphaerota bacterium | reverse complement strand
GTTTTTGCGGAGTTCGCAAATTGCCAGGGAGTTGCTTGCCGGCAGCGGAGATGACGAGGAGAGCTTCAAATCCCTGAACCCCTTCAGGAGTCCTATCTGGAAGAGCGATGTCAATCTGAACCTGCGGATACCTTTCTCGTATGCAGATTTGACTTTATTTCTGAGCTCGGACAATTTATTTTCTGGACAAAAATGGGGCAGGATGATTTCGTCACAGCCGTCGAAATCATAGACGGGCCTGCATAAAATATAATCTTTTCCGGTTTCATCCTGCAGTTTATCGCTATATGCCTTGGTGGTTTCATGTGAGTCCGCCGGATTTGATCTGAGCGACGAGTAAAACAGGATAAAATCATCAAGCTTGGATTTTGCGAGTTCCGCAGACTTGTCTTTTGAGATATTCTCCTCCGACCATTTCCAGAATTCGCGGCGCACGTCCTTGAGCACGCTGAGAGGTATGAAGAATTCCCCGTTCACTTTGGCGGTTATTTCGCCGGGAGCCAGTATTTCCGAACTGGCCGCCGCAAATTCAGTTTTCACCTTTTCCTCGCCGAGAGGATGTTTCTGGGCCTGGGCGAGTTCAATGTCCTTTTTCCAGACAAGCGTCGAATTTCCATCCCTGATCTGGATCTCAAATCCTAGCCTTGAAACGGTGACTGTGAAATCAATCGTCCTCTTCATCGTGAGGGGAAGCCTCGATATCCTGCCTGTCATCTCGTCGATGCTCTCACCGATCTTGAAGACAAAGCCGTCGGGCAGGATCTCCCTGTCCCTCGTGGTTATGAAGCATGTCTCGCCATTCCTTCCTTCCGTGATGTGCCGTCCGTTGACAGTCATTTCCTTGATGGTCAGGGCGGTGCCTTTTTTGCCGGACTTGGACTGTATGCGGATCCTGTCACCGAGATGCAGCTTTCTCGTGAGGGCGACATAGAAACCGCCTTCTGCGATCTTTGCAACGCTTCCGCAGAGCGAACCGGAGACTCCGCTGGACTCCGGACGTATGAGTTCTGTCAATGATTTTTCAGAAGTGAACCCGGGGAAGAACTCGCGTCCATAGGAAAGACCGAGCAGGTCCATTGCCTCGTCAAGGGCAGATTTCTCCTTTTGCGGAACCGCGTCGAGCATGAGCCGGTACGCAGAAACCACGTTCTTCACATAATCCTGCTTGCGGAGCCGTCCTTCGATTTTAAGGGAGGAGATACCGATCCTCTTCAGTTCAGGGATAAGTTCGAGCGAACAGAGATCCCGGGTGGAAAAATAATAGCCCTCGTCCGGGCCGTTGAAGTAGTTGTAGCGGCACGGCTGTTTGCATTTGCCCCGGTTTCCGCTGAATCCGCCGTGGAATGACGAGAAGAGGCATTTCCCGGAAAGCGAACAGCACAGGGCCCCATGTATGAAAATCTCCAGTTCTATCGGGGAAGCCGTCTTGATCTTCCTGATTTCATCGATGGTGACCTGCCGTTCGAGGATGACGCGCCTGATTCCCATTGCAGCCGCAGTTTTGACTCCTTCGCTGTTGTGTATCCCCATCTGGGTGGAACCGTGCACGACAAGGGAAGGGAAATATTCCCGTATCATATGCAGTACGCCCAGATCCTGGATGATTACGGCATCGGGCTTGAGCACGGTAAGTTCGGAAAGCATTTCTGCCGCCGATATGATCTCGGATTCCTTGATGAGCGTGTTGAAGGCGACATAGACCTTTTTGCCGTTTGAACGGGCATAGGTGATGAGCTTGGCCATGTCGTCCGCAGAGAAGTTCTCGGTACGTTCGCGGGCATTGAACTTCTTGAGTCCGGCATAGACGGCATCGGCGCCAGCGTCAAACGCGGTGAGCGCCGAGACCATGTTGCCGGCAGGAGCGAGAAGTTCGGGCTTTGTAAAATTTGAATTCATATTTTTATAACCACAGAACACACAGACTACACAGAAAAACATTAACCATCCCGATGTCTTTGAATCGGGATAAACTGCACACACGAATTACACGAAAAATACAATTGTTAAGGTTTTGCTTCGCAAAAACTTAACAATAAGCTCTGAAATAAACGTGCAAAAACACTAATATGCCGGATAGGAATAGTATTACAGATAACACAGAAATATAAACCATGAAGCACATTAATTATACGGGGAATGCATATTTTAAAAAGAATGATTTGCTGTTTTCCTAATATTTGGTATTTTCATTCGTCATATATGTTCAACGTAAAAGGAGATACATATGATGAAAAAGACAGTAATTAAATTTGCGACGGCAGTTTTGCTGATAGCGGGAGCGGTGGGCACATTTGAAATGTATGCAGACGGGGAAGAAGGTAAAACAGTTGCGAAATCCGCAAAGATCGAGCCGGTTCTCAAAGGAATGGTCGCTGGAGAAAAATATGAAGGTGCGGTAAGGAATTTCGGAAGTCTCGGATGTCTGGTAGTCCGTTGCGAATCCCGCTGGAAGCAGATATCAGAAGAACTGGGCAAATATTCTATGGAGAAGATCGAAATCCCAGCGGACAAGATCGATTTCAATAAAAGTATGATAGTCATTTTCATAAGGGCCGGCTATAACGCGGAAGATGACGGGATGGATGTTTTGCCTTCCGAAGGCAATATGACAAATATTAAAATTACTACAGTTTGCGGAAGCAGGAGAGAAGCATTACCTATTTGGCATTTTACAGCCTGGGCAATTCCTAAAACTGAAAGTTTATCTGTTGACTACCCTAAAAATAAGTGGACTGTCGGATCCGAAGGCGGAGACGTTGTTGATGGCCTGCAGGGAACCATAGAGGTGGAAAAGACGATGATCAGGCCAGGTGAGGACATTAAGCTGACTTTCACGCTCAAACTCGCCAATGCGGAACAGAAGGAATCCATTTATGTATGGGACAATAAATATTCAAATGGATATCGGAATGATGCATATATAGTTGAGACGCCCGACGGAAAGAATGTCCTCCTGCAGCGTCCTGAAGTCATGGGATGGGATAAAAATGCTCCAAGTCTGATGGAGATCAAAGCTGGTTCTCCTTGGAAACTTGGAGGCATAGGCAAGGGAGAGGTAATTGTGAAATCCCTTAAACAGCTAGGTCTTGATACAGGCAAAGCTGGGATTTACAAAATTTATGGCCTTTATATGGAATCTGCCTGCAAGGAAAAGGTTCGTATTGGTCCTGACAATGGCAAGGAAATTATGATTTGGGGCGGAAATATTTCAACGAGCCCCGTTACGGTGGAGATAAAAGAATAGACTTCCTAAAACGGAATAGCGGCATATCCTGTCGCAGAACCCTTGACTTTCAGCTGATATTTGAGTATAATCATATCCAGTTTTGGAAATCAAAATTCCTGAAACCGGAGAAACCGAGAAATCCAGGGGTTCCATGAAAACAGTCCAATCAAAATCACGATTCTCCTTCACCCTGATCGAACTGCTGGTGGTTATTGCCATTATCGCAATACTGGCGGCCCTGTTGCTGCCGGCCCTGAGAAACGCACGCAACACGGCGAAGGTCATGATCTGTTTGAACCAGATGCACCAGTACGGTCTGTCCTGCCTGTGTTATGCCAGTGACTTTCAGGAACTGCCAACCGCACAGTTGATTGGTCCTTGGAACCAGGCCAACGGCGGGTATGATGGCGGCCAGGTCTATAAGCTTTTCAACAACGGTTACATCAAAGATAAGCTGTACGGAATGTGTTCCGAAATCCGCGACAAGACCGGCGGAGGCTACGATGGCTGGCGCCTGCACTATTCCCAATGGGAATTTGGCTATAACGTCAATAACGCGATCTACTTTCCTTATCAGTATTTCGGTCCGCGCGACACTAATGGCACAGATGGCTCGAATATTGTTACGGCCGGTGTTGGCTACCGCTGGTGGGATGAAATCATGACGCATAGCCAGACCAAAAGTGTGCAATTGTGGGAGGACAGGAATGCCACCGCCGAATTTGATACTTCTGCCAATGCCTATCTCCTGACCACCATGAGGACGAGAAACGGTTCCGCCCTGTTGGCCACCTGTTGCGATGCCGCGAGGATGGACACTGGAAGCGAAATACTGTATGGGCACAATGCTGTCATGACTGCCGATGGCAGCTGGACAGCAACCGGACGGGAATGGCGCAATGTAGTCCGCCTGGACGGTTCCGTATACACCATCCACCGCTGATACCACCAGCAATATTCCGCGGTAATGGGTCTTTCCAAGGACTAACCACAGAGATCTCAGAGAATGGAAAGAATGCAGATAGGCACATGGGATTCAGAAAATCAACTCTTCACTCTGTGCTCTCAAAAAACGATAAATTTTTGTTCATATTAAAAATAAATATGTTTAGTTGTTTTGAGTGCACAGAGGAAAGAATATTAATCGGGAGCTTACGGCTTTTCATAAATTTCTCTGAGGCTTCTGTGGTTAGTCTATGGGAAATGACATACCAGTCCGGGGGGCATGCCATTGGGATTGAAAACGTCTGATCCTGCCTCAGACTCCTTGACTCTTCACTGATTCCGAGTTACTTTCCTCGCATTGAAAAATTCAAAAATCCTATCATCAAACGGGGTTGATACAGATGCCGACAATTTCCTTCGAATGTCCGGGATGCCATACTAAGCTTGTAGCCGACAACAGCCTTTGCGGGAGCATCATAAACTGCAAAGACTGCGGTAACAGCGTCATCATACCAATTCCAGGTATTTCCGAGGGGATGGTAGTAGGCGATTTCGTGCTGAAGAGCAAGCTCGGGACCGGAGGGATGGGCGAAGTCTGGCTCGCTTACCATGCGGCCATGGACAGGCATGTCGCCCTTAAGATACTTTCCCCGAAATTCACTTCGAACCAGCTTTTCCTCGACAGGTTCATGAAGGAGGCGAAGAATTCAGGCAAGCTCTTCCATCCCAACATTGTCACGGCTTATCATGCCGGTGTCGACAACGGCGTTTATTATCTTGCAATCTCGTATGTTGACGGCAAGAACCTGAGGGACAGGATCGATGCCGGCGAGATCATGCTTGAGAGGGAGGCGCTTCTGATTACAAGAGCAATTGTCGATGCGCTCGATTATGCCTGGACGGAATGCAAGATAGTCCACAGGGACATCAAGCCGGCCAACATAATAATCGACAAGAAGGGCGTGGCGAAAGTGCTGGATCTGGGTATTTCAAAAAGCATAGACGAAGACAATACACTCACCATGACCGGCACTTTCGTCGGTACTCCTTTCTACATGAGTCCTGAACAGGCGCTCGGTGACAAGAACATAGATTTCCGGGCCGACATATATTCCCTGGGAGCGACGCTCTACCACATGGTCACGGGAACCGTGCCATTTGATGCCAGCACGGCAATGGCGATAATATCCAGGCATCTGAAGGATCCTCTTCCGCCTGCAAACGAGAGGAATCCGGCACTCACCAGCCAATGCTGCACTCTTCTCGAGATCATGATGGCGAAGCGGCGTGAGGAAAGACCGCAGAGCTGGCAGGAACTGAGGGAGGACATAGACCTTGTCATGAAAGGCCAGTATCCCAAGACAGCGCTGCCTAAGAAAGAGGGTGGCCAGATATTCATAGCTTCCGGTTCGGAGACGATGGACAGGGCGGTAACAGCTGTGTCTCCATCCCAGAAGACAGTCATTGGAACGGATCAGGCGCTCCAGGGCGATATCAAGGGGAACAAGACATCTGATTCCGAGCTCAAGGCTTCGGGTGCTCCGGCTTCGCCGGCAAAATCCAGGACTTCCTGGAAACTCGCCGCCATATTGCTGGTATTTGTTTTTCTAATTATGGTGGTGGTTGCAATAACAGTCTTTGTTCTCGTAAAAAGATATTATAATGCCTCAAAGAAGGACAAGAGGATTACGGTAGAAGAGATAAATTCATCTGCTACGTCACGTGGTATTGATGAGCCATCCCAAAAGGACTTGCAGGAATTTCTCGCTCAGGAAGCAAAGAAGAAACAGAAGCAGGACCCAGCTGCAACTGATAAAAAAGATCAGTCGGCGCCGGTGTTGAAAGAAGAGGACAGGAAAAATGACAGCCAGAAACTCAAATGGTAGTACGTATTCAGTAAACTGCTAGTTTACTGAATACGTACCATAAAACTTGCTATTTTAAAGATAAATAGTATGTTTTGCGGCTTGTTTCCTGCAATTCTGAAAATTTCCTATATAAATCCCTGCAGGCAAAGCGCCTGAACATTTTTAACAGGTTTATATGAAGAGCTTTAGGAAAGAATTGGTTTTCAATGTGCCGGCCAGGAGGGCTTTTATAAATATTACCGGCCAGCTGGAGGACGCCTTGACGGAATCTGGAATCAAGGAAGGGCTTCTCCTGTGCAACGCCATGCACATAACCGCATCGGTGTTCATAAACGACGATGAGTCCGGACTGCATCAGGACTATGAGAAGTGGCTTGAAAAGCTGGCTCCGCATGAGCCTGTTGGCGCATACCAGCACAACAGGACAGGAGAGGACAATGGGGATGCACATCTCAAGCGCCAGATAATGGGGAGAGAAGTCATTGTAGCCGTTACCAAGGGGCGCCTTGATTTCGGTCCATGGGAGCAGGTGTTCTACGGAGAGTTCGACGGACGCAGGCCGAAAAGGGTGCTGGTGAAGATCATAGGGGAGTAAATATTCACTGAAGTATGCCATTCAGCGAATATTTACATTTCGAGTTTACATTGCGGGCAAAGCCCGCCTAAGGATATAACACATATGCGTTTTCAATGTCCATTCTGCTCATTCATGCTCAAGGACATAGTTCAGACAAGCCTTGGAGACAAGGTGCTTTGTCCGAACTGTGGACGTCAGCCATTCATACCTACCGACCCATATGGTCCTGGCAGGATAGTCGGAGACTTCCTCATAAAGGAGAAGATAGGAGAAGGTTCCATAGGAGCGGTATATTTCGCGCAGCAGATATCCCTTGACAGGAACGTTGCCCTGAAAATACTTTCAAAGAAATACACGAATGCGAAGGGCATGGCGTCATTTCTTGCCGAAGCAAGGGCGGCGGCCAAGCTCAGCCATCCCAACATTGTGCAGGCGCTCAGCGTCGGCGATGAGGACGACGGGACATGCTACATGGCGATGACATATGTGCGCGGTGAGACCGTCAAGAGCAAGATCAAGAGGGAAAAGAAGATTCCGGTGGACGAGGCGCTCCATATCGTACAGCAGGTCGCGGAAGCTCTCTTTTACGCCTGGGATGATTCGAAGATAATACACCGCGATGTGAAACCCGAGAACATAATGCTTGACGAGGAAGGGGTCGCGAAACTGACGGATCTCGGGCTTGCCATGCACCAGGCCGACTGGTACCAGGGAATGGAGATTTCAGGAAGTCCTTCCTATATGAGCCCGGAGCAGTTCATTGGCGACAAGCTGGACACCAGGAGCGATATCTACAGCCTGGGGATAAGTCTCTACCAGATGCTTACCGGCAAGCTTCCTTTCGATGCAAGTACCTTGAATTCCATGGCAAAGCAGCATTTCTACCAGAAGCCCACGCCTCTCAACAAGATCGATCCGTTCATTTCGTCCAAGGTCAATGCCCTTGTGAAGAAAATGATCGACAAGCATCCCGACAACCGCTTCCAGAACATGGATCAGCTCCTCAGGCAGATCTGGGAAGTCAGGCAGACGACGGCTCCCAGCAAGGATCTGGTGCCAGACGTGCACACGGTTTCCATCAAGCGTCTCGACTACACGCTGCAGACTGAATCGAAGGAGAAGAAGGAGAAACTCAAGCTTGATGATCTTGAAAACAAGAAGAAGACAGGAGTCTGGCTTTCGATCCTGGCTTTTGCTATACCTGTAATCCTTATCATCGTCATCATAATTTCAGGTGTCGGCTACAGCAATTCGAAGGTGCTGGGCACGAAGATCAAGCTTGTGGATGACTTTGACAATGTCATGAAGGCGAGCTCGAATTATTCCATCGAGGATCTTGAGAAGAAATGCGATGAGATACTGGCCTACCTTGGAACTCCCAGGGAGGACAAGGAGAAAATCCTCGTCCTGAGGATGCAGATACATAGGCTTGAAGTCGACAAGATGGGGCTTGTCAAGGACGGCAGGCGCTATGTTCTTTCTTCTCAGGGTTCCCAGAAGGAGAAGGACAAGGCCCAGAAGAAACTGGATGAAATTGTCCAGGAACGTGATGATCTCAGGGTTCAGATTGCACGGAAGACCGAGGAGCTTAAAGACAAGGAGTCCTACATAGTCAAAATGGTGGACAATGCGTCCATCCTGAAGGAAAAGGCGAAAATCAAGAAGGATTATGACGACCTGAAGAGCAGTTCCGACAGACTCGTCAGGGAATACGATGACTACTGGAGGGACGATATCAGGATCAAGGTGATGACGATGGTCTCACAGGCGAGGTTCGCAGAGACGGCTGAAATGCTGAAAAATATCGCCCTGTCAAAATCTGATGCGTTGCAGCCATGGTTTGCAGTCAAGATTGCAAGACTTGAAAGGATGGACAAGATGTATCCGCTTCTGACAAATAGCGGAACCAGGTATGCTGGGGCACAGCTTGATGAAGGTAAGCTTATTAAAATCATCAATGGTGAAATAGACATCCAGGATCCTGTCGGTGCATTTTCGCTCAAAAGATGGACGTCCATATCCGTTAACAGCCTCTATGCAATTATAAAGAACGAGTTTAAGGATACGGACGAGATTAATGTCAAGACAGACATTTCAATGCTTCTTGGGAGGCCGGGAGAGGCCAAGAGGCTGGATCCGAATGATCTGGAAATAAACAGCATATGCCTTGCATTCTATAAGAGTACTCTCGATTCCATAAGATACATTGCGCCGACCGACAGGAAAAAGGCCGTAACAAAGGCGCAATTCCTCTATAAGGAGTTCGCCGGCCTGCCAGGATATGATAATTGCAGGGATGAACTGGTCTCCATCCTCGGCAAGGATTTTGTCCCTGAAGAAGAGACTAAGAAAATTCCTGTTCCTGCTCCTGCCTTGACCCCGTCCGCGACTCCGGCGACCGGAGGCACCACTACCGTGGTTCCGCCTGCCGCACAGTAATTCAGAAATTCTCGGGGGCCTGCCTCCGGTAAATACATTTGAAGGGCGGATTGAAGATTTCATCCGCTCGCTGAGGAATTCACTCGGGAAGCTCATCTCGAGGAAGCCAGGAAAGAAAAATAAATGTGCATAGTATGCGAGATATACCCACATGATAAAAAACTTATGCGGAATGGCACCGGTATTTATTTGCCCAACAAGGATACTCATGAAATCATTCTTATATCTTCTTTCGATAATATCAATTCCTTTTGTCCTGAGTGCTTGTATGCTTACGGGGCATTATACTGCATACATAAAAGATAATATTAAAGCCGTTGGGACTCGAGGTGCATTGATAAGTGGCAAAGCAATTTATTCAACAATATCTATAGGTACTCCATCGGAACCCTTTGATGTGTCAAAGAATAAGTTTTCGATAAAATTATCAGATTCTGACATCATATCCACAGAAGAAATGACTTTTAGAAAAATAAGTGAATTGCCTGGTATTAAAAAGAGCGTTGCCATTAAGGGAAGGCTAAAAGAGTGGGAGGGAAAGGCTGACGTTGTATATTTTATATACGGTTATTTCTTCGTTTTCAATGGCGAGGAATTGGTATTATTTGAAGCAGATGAATTTCGTCAGAAAGAATTAATCCCTGTGATAGGCAACTTTAATAAAACAGAGTTTTATAAATTCCCAATAACTGAAAAGCAATTAGAAAAATTATTTGGAAAACCAAATATATATGAAAATAGATACAGTCTATGAATAGAACAGTCGGGAGATAGCTCTGAGCGTGTCCCGGAGAATGCCAAGTGGCAGACAGTGCCATGCCAATGCCGTTAACTTAAGCATAACATCTTGATAATATGATAAATTGATTGCTTCATCTTTACGCATGGAATGCGTTGAATAACATAGCCTATGGTTTCAACCATAGGTATCGAAAACCAAAATTGATTCGCCCTGTAGGGGCGAAATATATTCCGTCCCTACAGGACGTGTCATTTATTATCATATGCCCTGTGGTTGAAACCACAGGCTATAATATTCAATCCCTTCAGGATTCACGCATACATCTTACTAGCAAGATATTAACATGATATATTTAAGTTAACGGCATTGGCATGGCACCGTCTTCCTATAAGTGTCCATGATGCCTTGCCTTTCTTGTTGTAGCAATTATATTATAACTGGAATCCCTGATAAAGCGTACATACGGTCAACAGGGATAATAACCTTGTAAAACGTATATCAGCCCTTTTATTAGCATATATTGTTAGCCTATTTTATATTAGATAACGCAGCTTTTCAATATTTATTGTACATATCTCGGGATTTTTTTGAATTTGATAACTATTTACCGGATAAAAGGTACATACGTAGAAAAACAGTTATAAACATAAATGATTGATAAAAAGAAAACATCTAGAGTCATTTTATTTATACTGTTCTTTGCCATGGTTGCTATTTTGGCGTTTGTCATACTCAAATATTTTAAGAAGCAAGAACCAATTATTTATGATGATATTAATTCAACGATAAAAGAGCAAAGCCCAAAATCAGAAGAATTATTAAAAGAATTGGATGAAAAGGATACGAAATAATTTAAAAATTATAGAGTTTATAACCATGCGCCTGCTGGCAACCTCGTTCCACTCGGTTGCCAGAGGCTGAGGCGTTAGATTGAAATTGGAGAATATTTATGAAGAAAGCAATACACATCCTTGTAATATGCCTCGTCTTGATTGCCGTATTCCTCATCGGTTATGTTACCGGTTCAGTTCGTGGAGCAAGAATTGAGTTCTTGTATGGACAAATTCTCAGATTGTCTTATGCTCATGGGATTATTGAAGCAATCCGGAAAGGCGAATCTGAAATTGTCTTACCAGATTCTCATCTGATTGCCTCTTCGTTATATCGATCGGTAACTGAAGATCCGTGGTATAAGGAAAAGCTAATATTTCCTGTCTTTACTTGGTATGATAATGAAGAGTATCCTACTGCATCATATGGAGTAAATGATGCCGCTCATGGTTTAGTTGCAAATGCTGGAAATTGCTTGATTGAATACAATAAACAATCTAACGATTCCCATTCTGCCAACCCTGCTCCGCAGGGCAGCAGATAGATAGGCGTTCTAAATACACATTATAATGATGAAATTATCAAAAGGCGATTTTGTAAAAGTCTTACGTGTCCCGAAGGAAATAAAAGGGATGCCCAAAGAGACAATTGAAATTTTTAAAAAATGCAAAGGGAAGATCTTTCCGATAGAAAATTTGGACAATCAGCAAGGATATCTTTTGATTGAACTTGATGTATCCAAAGAGACTACGGGAAAATTCAAGAAATTGACAGATACGATTTGGATTGAACCGGAATACATAAAGAAAATAATTTAGAACTATGCCCATGCTGCCAACCTGCTTTCGCAGGTCGGCAGATAGGAGGGCGTTGATACGACAATGATTGAAGAATACAGACAATGCGCGGCTATTTGCGAACAGACGAATTATGCCGACAAAAAATCGGTCAGACAACACAATAGAGCCGCAAACAAGATGTACAAGCTTATTACATCGGCAGCACAGCAAGGGGCAGACTCCATCTCAGCCTTTTTCCCCTTGCTTGATGAGCCTACAAGTGCTAAATGGCTTGCTCACCAACTACTCGAAAAGACACAAGTAGATACACAGGTAGAAGAAAAATGTCTGAAAATCATTGAAGCTCTTGCCAAGGGCGATGGGCCAGATGCCTTAGGCGAAAAATGGTGGCTAAGGGACTATAAAGCTAAGAAAAAATAGTATCCAACTAACATATGCTGGTGACGGCGTTCCGCCGCCCAGATATTCGAGCGTTATGATAAAGAATTGATAATTAGCCATGGCAAATACAAAAATGAATAATAGTTCTAATGTTGAAATCAAAAAAGAGAACTATTGTAATAAATGTAGAGAAAAGCTAGTTGGTCATCTTATCGGAGGGGGATCTCCATCTGCTTATGTTGATGGCAAAGAAATTGGCCCAGTAACTTGGACTAAATGGGAAGAATATTGTCCAAGATGTGATAGATGGAGAGTAGTTTATTGGCCTCGTATTATGATGTGTATTGTTCTTATGCTATTCCTCTTAATCATTTTTCTCGGTGCCTATCTTGTTTACCTTTTTGCAAAGAAATAAAATGCATACAATAAATCATAACGATACCCATGCTGCCAACCTGCTTTCGCAGGTCGGCAGATAGGAGAGCGTTCGGCACTAGACGGAGAAACATGAAGAAGACTTACGTCCACGGTTACGATTCACGGGAAGCCATGCGGCTGCAGGATCAGGCGTCAACCCTGGTCGATTTGCTGCATTCAGACACCTCATATCCAGCAGGCAGTCGTGTCCTGGAAGCGGGCTGCGGCGTCGGAGCTCAGACCGTGACCTTGGCGCATAACAGTCCGGACGCACAGATCACATCCGTCGACATTTCAGCAGCATCCGTCGCAGAGGCAAGACAACGAGCCTTGTCTGCGGAGTTGAAGAATGTGAGCGTCGAGCAAGCTGACATATTCAAGTTGCCCTATCGGTCGGAATCATTTGACCACGTCTTTGTTTGCTTTGTCTTGGAGCATTTGCCCGAACCTGTTGAGGCGCTGAGGATTCTCAAGGACATGATCGTGCCCGGAGGAACCATCACGGTCATAGAAGGGGATCATGGATCGGCCTATTTCCATCCAGACAGTTTGGCTGCGCATCAGGCTATCCAGTGTCAGGTGGAACTCCAACGGCGTGCCGGTGGCAACGCGAATGTTGGAAGAGCTTTGTATCCCTTCTTGTGCAAGGCCGGATACCATGACGTCCACGTCTCACCTCGTATGGTCTATGTTGATTCAAGCAAGCCGTCTCTCGTCGACGGTTTCACCAGGAAGACTTTCACGGCCATGATCGAAGGGGTCCGCGAATCAGCGATCATGGCAGGTTTGATTGCAGGTGATACGTTCGATCAAGGAATATCTGATCTTAACAGGACAGCCCAGATCGGAGGTACCTTCTGCTATACGTTCTTCAAGGCATTCGGGGTCAAGCAAGGACTGCCGAACAACGCCTCGCACGCGACATCGGAACCCGCGCCGGGCGCGGCTTCCTCGAAATGAGCCTCGCGAGAGAATTCCGCAGCGAGCGGTTGAAATCTTTATCCCTGACAACGCTTTTCCTGAAATTCACAAAGATGCTATTGCAAATATAAAATTTTGCCGGCAAAATTTTATTATTTCAGGTGTGTCAGCTTGGTGCTGCCGATCGGGAAGACATTGAATCCGATCTTGAAGAGTTCCTTATGGTCGAGGATGTTCCTGCCGTCGAATATGAAGGCCGGTTTCTCCATTGATGCATATATCTTCTTATAGTCGAGCTTTTTGAACTGGTTCCATTCCGTGAGGATCAGGACGGCGTGCGCGTTTTTTGCGCATTTATAGGGATCGTTGATGAACTCGAATTTGCCTTTGTCGTCCGCAAGATCCCTTTTCGCGTTCTCAAGAGCCTCCGGATCGCATATCGCCAGTTCGGCTTTTTCGTCCAGTAGCATCCTGGACACATAAATCGCCGGTGATTCGCGCGTGTCGCCCGTATCGGCCTTGAAAGCAAACCCGAAGACGGCGATTTTCTTGCCGGCCACGGTGTTGAACATGTTCTTCACGACATTCTTGACGAAGCGTTTTTCCTGGAAATCGTTTATCTTGACGACTTCCTCCCAGTAGGCTGCAACTTCTGGGAGTCCGTAATATTCGCAGAGGTATACGAGGTTCAGGATGTCCTTCTTGAAACACGAGCCGCCGAACCCGA
>JANYBI010000295.1 GCA_025360875.1 Lentisphaerota bacterium | reverse complement strand
AAAATATTGAAAGTATATCCGACAATATTTGGCTTCAATCTCATACAGTAACTATTTATCTTAAAGAACCATGTGTTTTCGGGAAAAAAATAGTTTTTATGCCAAGACTGTTGTTATTATTTTATCAGCATCATCCTATTGTAGAAGAATTAAAAAATATAATTGACGCAAAAGAATTCAGACAAAACTCTAACCAGATACCTTCAGGTAATCCGGCTCCGCCGTCTTCCTGAGGGTTGGGACGTTCTCTGGTTGACCAAGGAAGACATGAGGAGATTACGATGGCGCTTGTTTCATTGCAGGAGAAGGATCGGCTCAGGGAACAAATCAGAACGTTTTCTGTAGAGATTGACCGGCAGGCCCGGGAGATCGTACTCCCATCGTGGATCAAGATTAATGAGGGGAGTATTTCCGACGCTCTCAAGAAAATCGGCGTGAGCGATCCGCCGGTCTTTCGATTCTTACGCATCTGGGAGGATCAAAATGGCCAGCTTCCGCCCAAACTCTTGTGCGAGGCCGTAATCATTGCAGGTGATCAGCGCATGTTGACCCAGTTCGATGTTGCCGTAGGCCCGTTGCATGTGCGCGGTAAGGCGGATCACATCTTTGAGATGTGCATGCTTCGCGCTGAAGCTCACATGGAGATCGAAGACCGTTGCGACGGTGAAGTTCTTCAGCGTATGATCGGATTGCGCGAAGAACTGGGGTTCTGAGACAAGAGGGACAGAGAACAGCGTTTTACAGAGGAAGGAGTTGGTCAAGCAGAGGGTGCATCTTTGTTTTTCAGCAAAGCTGAAACCGTTCCTTGCAATCCACATTCTTCCATAGCTTTCTTGGCGCATTCAGGACAATAGCCGTGCGAAAAATTGGTTTGAGAATTATTTGAAATGTAAGACTCCATTTGCTGCCATTCGCCATCCTTATTGTGAATTTTCTTGCATACACAGCAGATGGACAGAAAAGCTTCAAGTGTTTTTATTTCCGACAAGGCTTTTTGCAAAAGATCTGACTTTTCTTTCTCAGCTTGATATAAGTTTTTAATTTTACTAAAAGCCCAGCCAATTATCAAATAAGCAACAAGGCAAATCATTGTATTCCAAACAAACAATAAATTTGAAGAATAGGTATGTCCTGATAAATAGTCGGATGTAGCCCAAGCTAAAGCACACAGTACGGAAATAATTATTGCCGATTCAGTTCCAAAAAACCAAGCTGTAATGATTACAGGAATGAAATAAAACACGAAAAAGTGAAATTCATATCCGGTTTTCCATTCAATCCAGCCGAGGATTAATATTAACAATATAATCCCAGGCAACCCCAACAGTTTATTAAGCGTTTGAGTTCTCATAATAGCTTTCTGTTTATTTGGCAAGACTTTTTATTATACTGCTGCCACTTCAGTCCTCAATACGGTCATATGAACTTTTCCAATAGACCCTAGGGCGAGAGGAAAGTCAAGCATACACCAAAGGACTGGCTGGCGTGAATTCGGATGCGGGGGTGAGAATGGACGAAAAAAAGGACAAATTTAGCCTCATCAGGATATTGTGTTCACCTACGGGGTAACGCAGGCATTCCTGCCTGCGATTGAAAATGAAACTTGAAACTACAGACAGGAATGTCTGTGTTACTTTTCTAGAACAGTCCATAGTTCGTAATTCAGGTCAATTTCTCCACATCCGCCTTGTCCTGCAGAAGTTTTGTAGACTTCTTGTTCTTTATCAGGTCCTTCTTCCCGATAAACGCCACTTCAACGTCTCCGTATTTCCCCTTGACAACTGATTTTCTTGCCTTGGAAAACTCAACCCCGTCAATATCATTGATGAGGTCAATTCCGACAGGTTCTATCCCTATTTTGATGATGCTTCTCTTTTCAAACAAATCATCCTTCAGGAAATTTCTCTTGAAGCCGAATTCAGTCAGGGCTTTCTTAAGGGAAGAAATGTTCTTGGAAGTCAATGAATAAAAAACGTCCAAATCCTTGGTGAAACGGGGAGATCCGTAAAAGGCTACGGCATAGCCGCCGACTATCATGTATTCAACTTTGTGCTTTTCTAACAACTTCAATAGTTCTTGAAAGTCTTGCTGGATATTCATATAGGAATTTTCCCGATTGAAGTCTAAGCAGCTCCAAAGCGTCAAGCCTTTCTTCAGGAGTCTTGCCCCTCCAGAACTTTTTATCCTCGGATGCTTCTTTTTTGAATGTTGTTACTGACAACGTTTTCTTCATGTCCGAATATAATATTCAAGATTTACTTTTTCAAGATGCCAGGGCCGTTTGACGGATTATCACCCATGTTTATTGGTAAGCGTTTAGCTTGGTTTTTGAGGCTAATAGGGTTTTTATTCAATAAAAGTATGTTGGGCTTTAGCCCGACAATTCTTAAATAGGCGGGTTTCCTTCGACAGGCTCAGGACAGGAAAACCCACCTTACTTATGAGGGAGAACTTGCTAGCTTAACGCTTACGTTTATTGAATCATTTTAAGCTCTGTTGTATATTTACCTTTGTTTCTGAAAAAAAGGGGATCTCAATATGCTTACAGATAAGAGAATATATCGGCTGATCGTCGTTTTGATCGCTTTGGCGGCACTCTCGCTGGTTACCGCTGTCTCAAAGAATTTTGCCGGGATCAACGCCATAACCGTGGCGCTTTTTTACCTGCTTGTCGTCCTTGCCACGTCAGCACTTGCGGATCTCGCCTGTGGATTTGCAATTGCAGTGGTGTCCGGGCTGCTGGTGAATTACTTCTTTCTTCCACCGTTCGGGACGTTTTATATCGAAACTCCTGAAGACTGGGTATCGTTTGGCGTCTATACCATCACGGCATTCGTGGTCAGTCACTTTGCCGCCACTGTCCGCCGACGCGCCGTGGAAGCAGGCCGTCTGCAGTCCCAGCTATCGCAGCTTTCCCAATTCACCGAAGCGCTCCTGTCTGTCCGGAAAGAAGATCTTACCCTGGAAATCCTCACCTCCGAACTCAGACAGTCTTTCAAGTTGAACTATTGTGCAATCTATCTCTTTGGCAAAACCGGCACCACAAATCCTGTCTCCTCCGGAACCAGGCCGTCCAAACCGTCACAGGCCGAGGGCATGCCGTCAAACCAGCCGAATGCGCTTCTGGATGTTGTTACCGAGGAAGGTCCTGACGTCCAATGCCTGACCTTGAAGGATCATGGGGAAACGGTCGGGGCACTGGTTATCAGCCAGATCTCGTTGTCGGAAGAGGTTTCAAAAGAGATTGCAGTATTTGTTTCTATAATCATCAGGCAAACCATTTCAGGTCAGGCTGCTGCGAAATCCAAGTGATTGATGAACAAAATCAAAAAGTCTTTCCTGATCTGCCATCGCGGCGCACTGGGTGATTTTATCCTAACCTGGCCGTCAATCCTCCTGCTGAGAAGAAATTTTCCGGAACATAAGTTCATCGGACTCGGACGTCCGAACTACATGAAACTCGCCGTGAATCTCGAAATCGTGGACGAATGGCATGACGCGGAATCCGCAAGGATGCTGGATTTCTTCGAGAATGGAATAATTACCGAAGAACTTGGCAGGCCGGAAAAAGGAGTCCTGTGGCTGAAGGACGCCAAAAAGACAGCCGATCTCCTGAGGAAAAACTCAGCCTGCAGCTTTGCTCCTCTTGATCCTTTCCCATCGGAGAAGATCCATGTTGCGGAATTTCATGTCCGTGAAATTTCGAAATGTCTCCAGATAAAAGAATCTTTTGCTCCCATATCCCTGATACCTGAACACTCATTTCCTTTTAAAAATATCATCTTCATCCATCCTGGAAGCGGAAGCCCTAACAAGAACTATTCACCTGAATTCTATCTGGAAACTGCGAAGTTCGCAGAAGATCATTTCAAGATTCCTGTGAAATTCATACTGGGTCCGGTGGAAATGGAAAAGGGCACATCGAAATTCTTTCCTGCCGACGAAACTTTTACACCGGAAAACTCTTCCGCCCTTGCCGACATTCTTGGTGGTGCATTTCTTTTCATCGGAAATGATTCCGGGGTCAGCCATCTCGCAGGTTTCCTAGGAGTTCCCTCTATTGTCCTATACAAAAATACCGATCCGGAAATATGGGGAGCCATAGGACGGAAAACAGCCTACCTCAAAAATCCTCTTCAGGAGGACGCCCTGAAAAATTTGAAAGATTTTTTTGTTTCCGGGAACATTTTTTGACTTTCCGTGTCAAATTATCCATTCATCCATTGTTTAACACATGGAGTTCGTCCTTATGATCAAAGTTGAGAATCTTTACAAGTGGTATGGCAACAAGCTTGTTGTCGAGGACATTTCGTTTGATGTCGTAAAGGGTGAGATCCTCGGTTTCATCGGGCCGAACGGCGCCGGCAAATCCACTACGATGAGGATCATCACGGGATTCATACCGGCTTCAAAGGGCAAAGTGACAGTCGGCGGATTCGACATCGACAATGACCCTGTAAAAGTAAAATCCCTTATCGGATACCTTCCTGAAAACGCCCCTCTCTACGCGAACATGACCGTCTACGGGTTCCTCAGTTTCGCCGCTGAAATCAGGGGTTTCTCCGGCGACAGAAAAAAGAAGAGTATCGAACATGCGATCAATACATGCTTCCTGAATCCTGTTCGCCACCAGACGGTTGACACGCTCTCCAAAGGATATCGCCATCGCACGTGCCTGGCACAGTCGATAATCCATGATCCGGAAGTTCTTATCCTTGATGAGCCTACTGACGGCCTTGACCCGAACCAGAAACGCGAAATTCGCAATCTCATAAAATCCATGAGCGAGAAGAAGGTCATCATCCTTTCGACCCATATCCTCGAGGAAGTGGACGCGGTATGCTCCAGAGTCCTGATAATCGACAAGGGCAGGAAGATATTCGACGGTACGGCTGACCAGATGAAGCAGAAGTCCGACAATGCCGGCTCCATCACTCTGGAATTCTCCAGTGGAAGCCCTGTGGAAATAGCCGAAAGGCTGAAAAAGATAGACGGTGTCGGAAGAACCGAAACGGATGCAAGCGCAAAGGATATGGTTGTGATCAGGGTTGTCCCTTCAAAACAGGGAGACAGGACGGAGATCCGCAAAAAGATATTTGAGGTCGTGAAGAACCAGGGTCTGCCTCTGACACAGTTGAAGATAGAGGAAGGAAGGCTGGACGAGGTATTCTACGCGATGACCCGCGGCGATGCCGCATAGTAATTTTTCCATGAAGGAAAAATTACAACTATTAAAATGGAGGAGACATGGCGATATCTAACATCAAAACGATAATAAAACGGGAGCTGTATACATATTTCAACTCCCCGGTTGCATATGTTTTCATAGTGATATTCCTTGTACTTGTGGGATTTTTCACTTTCATGATAAGCAACTATCCGAATAAATTCACTGACTTGGACGAGACAGTCGCCATTGCCGGTTTTTTCCAGTGGCTACCCTGGTTCTACCTTTTCCTTACCACGGCAGCCGGAATGCATCTGTGGGCTGACGAGAGGAGACTCGGGACACTGGAGCTATTCTTCACGATGCCCGTGACATGCACCCAGGCGATCATTGCGAAATTCGCAGCCGCCTGGATTTTCCTGACAATCGCCCTCCTCCTGACTTTTCCGCTGGTCATAACGGTGGCATATCTTGGAAAGCCCGACTACGGCGTCATCATATGCGGATATATCGGAAGCATGCTTCTTGCAGGCTCATTTCTGGCGATAGCCAGCATGACCTCTGCAATGACCAAAAGTCAGATCGTCAGTTTCCTGATTTCATTCGTACTCTGCTTTTTCCTGATCCTTGCGGGCTGGCCGCCGGTAACCGACATGCTTGTCAACTGGGCTCCCGTACAGGTGATCGACACAGTTTCGGCATTCAGCGTGATGCCACATTTCCTGAACATCCAGCGGGGCGTGATAGATCTCAGGGACATTGTCTATTTCCTTTCAATAATTGCGTTCTGCCTCATGACCACAGGCATAATTCTCAAGAACCATGCCGCAGGCTGAACCCCGAAAAACAGGATTGAAAACAACATGAACAGAAGAAACAGAAACCTGGTTTACTCGGTGATAGGAATATCCGCGCTGTTCCTCATATTTACCGGGTTGAACTTCATAGTGTCAAAGCTCAGCATCAGGGCGGATCTCACCGAGGAGAAACTCTACACCCTTTCCGGGAGCACGAAGAGCATATTGAAAAAGCTCGACACTCCGGTGACCGTCAAGTTCTATTACACAAAGTCCTCGAACATGCCCGGCTTCCTGAAAACCTACGCCGACAAGATCCTTGACCTGCTGAAGGAATACAGGCAGATCGGAGGGAATAAGATAGTAATTGAAAAATATGATCCGGTCCCTGATTCGGAAGCCGAGGATTCGGCGCTCATGGACGGGGTCACGGGACAGCCCCTGAGCAACGGAGACAAGATATATCTGGGTATAGCGGTGCAGCTCCTCGACCAGACGGTCGCCGTTCCTTTCCTGTCACCTGAACGGGAACAGCTCCTGGAATATGACATAACAAGGGCGATATCCCAGATCACGAGGGTGAAGAAGAGCGTCATAGGTGTGATGAGCGCGCTGCCTGTGATGGGACAGAAGCCAAACGCGATGATGATGCAGATGGGTCAGTTCAACCAGCTCCCCCCGTGGCTCGTGTTCAAGGAGCTCAAGAACGATTATGAGCTCCTCGAGATTCCATTGGCCGCTGAAAAGATCGATCCTTCCGTGGAACTGCTCGTCATCGTGCATCCCGCAGGAATTTCCGACAAGGCACAGTATGCGATCGATCAATATATCATGAACGGCGGGAAGGTGCTCGCGTTCATGGATCCGAACTCCTTCTACACGACCGCGACTGAAAAGAACAATAAGAAACAGGCGGCACCGCCGAAGATAAGTTCAAATCTCGACAAGCTGTTCAAGGCCTGGGGCGTCGAATACAACGAGGACATGGTAGTTTCCGACATGACGCTTGGCAGGAGGATTGCCACACAGGAAAACAAAATGACCTTTCCTACCGTGATAGACATCACCTCCCGGGAAATCAACAAGGATGAAGTTTTCGCCTCGCAGCTGGACAATATCACCGAAGTCTTCGGAGGCTCATTCGGAGGGGAACCTGCGGCAGGGCTGAAAAAGACAGTGATTTTCAAGTCCACAAAGGATTCGCATCTCCTCAATTCATACATGGCAAGCGATCCCGCGACTGCGGTGAAGGAGTTCAAGCCGGACAACTTGGAATATGCGATGGCCATCAAGCTTACCGGAAAATTCAAGACTGCTTTCCCGGAAGGAAAACCTGCGGACAAAAACCCGGTGAACGGCGAGAAGGTGCAGGACAAGGCTGCCTCCACGCCTGATTCCCTGAAGGAGTCGCGCAAGGAAACCGTCGTCGTGCTGGTCGGCGACTCGGACATGCTGTTTGATGAAATATGTGTAAGATCGAGCAATGTCTTCGGCCAGGTAATAGCCCAGCCATTGAACGACAATCTGAGCCTGTTCCAGAATCTCATAGGCTTCATGACCGGAGACAGCGATCTCATCCAGATCAGGTCGAGGAAAGTCATATCGCGCCCTTTCACGGTCGTGAAATCTATCCAGTCGCAGGCTGAACAGAGATTCAAGAACAAGATCCTCGAGCTTGAGGACGACCTCATGAAGGCCCAGGAACGCCTTTCGAAACTGCAGGAGCAGAAGTCCAAGAACCAGAAGCTCATCCTCTCCCAGGAACAGAAGGATGAGATCAAGAATTTCAGGCAGAAAGAGGCGAAGGCCAAGCTGGAGCTGAAGACGCTCCGCAAGGAGCTCAGGCAGGATATCGACTCCCTTGAGAACAGGCTGAAGTGGATAAACATCGCGCTGATGCCGGCGCTGGTGATAGTTTTCGGGCTCGGACTCGCAGTCTACAGGAACAGGAGGAGTTTTGTAAAATGAACAGGAACCAACTAATCTCTTCGCTTGTAATACTCGCCTTGCTTGGTCTTTCAATTTTTTTCGTGCTCAGGAAGGAC
>JANYBI010000267.1 GCA_025360875.1 Lentisphaerota bacterium | reverse complement strand
CTCTCGGGAAGTCTTGCCCTGATCTCTGACGCGGGGCACAATCTGTCGGATGTTCTCTCACTTATACTGGGGTATACAGGTGAGAAAGTATCCCAGAGAAAAGGGTCCGATTCATACACTTTCGGCCTTAAGAGATTCGAGGTGCTGATTGCATTTATCAATGCACTTACACTTGTAATTATCGGGTTGTATATTTTTTATGAAGCAATTGAAAGATTCAAAAATGATGTTAAATCTAGGATTAATAAATTTCTGTGATCACAGAAATTTATAAAATGATGGAGACATGATGCAACCAACTCTGTTAGTCCTGGCGGCTGGAATCGGGAGCCGCTATGGCGGCCTCAAGCAGATCGATCCCGTCGGCCCTTCAGGTGAAATAATAATCGACTATTCGATATACGATGCTATCCGTGCCGGATTTGGCAAGGTCGTGTTCGTGATCCGCAAGGACATCGAACAGACCTTCCGCGAATGCATCGGCCGCAGGTTCGAGTCCAGGATAAATACTGAATATGCCTTTTAGGAACTGGCCGCCCTGCCCTCAGGATTCAAGGTTCCTGAAGGACGCCAGAAGCCATGGGGTACAGGACATGCGATACTGGTTGCAAAGAACGCGGTCAGGGAACCCTTCGCGGTAATCAATGCGGACGACTTCTATGGCCGCTGCGGATATGAAGTGCTCGCGCAGGAACTTCCAAACGCAAAGAAAAGCGGGCCTGACGAATATTTCATGGTCGGGTTCCAGCTGAAGAACACCTTGTCGGAACATGGCTATGTCGCACGCGGCGTATGCAGGACTGATTCGACAGGACATCTTGTCGAAGTTGTCGAGAGGACTAAAATTGAAAAAACTGCGGATGGCGCAAAATTCACAGATGAGACCGGCGCCGTGATGAAACTAACCGGCGAAGAGAGCGTATCGATGAACATGTGGGGGTTCACTCCGACCCTGTTCGGTCATCTTGAGGAGCAGTTCTCCAGATTCTTGGAAAATAATATTTCAAATCTCAAATCCGAATTCTTCATCCCTACGGCAGTCAGTACGCTCATAAATTCCGGGAAGGCGAAAGTGAAAGTGCTTCCGAGCAGGGATCTGTGGTTCGGGGTCACCTACAAGGAGGACAAGCCCGTGGTCGTAGAAAGCATACGCAGCCTGGTCAAAAAAGGCGTCTATCCTGAAAAGGTCACATTATGAGCCATAAGAAGAACCACGATATAAGATCCATTTCTGCGAATTTCGCAATCAAAGGCCAGCTTATCTCATATGAGCCGTACGGTTCCGGACATATCAACGACACATATTGCGCCATATACGAACAGGGCGGAAACCATATCAGATACATATTCCAGCGGATAAACCATCACGTCTTCAAGGATCCGGAATCGCTTATGGAGAATGTGGAAAGGGTTACTAACCATATCAGGTTGAAACTCAAAGGCAGATCCGATGCATCACGGAGAGTCCTGACCCTGGTCATGACCAACGACGGGAAATCATATTGCAAAGATCCCGAAGGCAATTTCTGGCGGGTATATGAATTCATTGAAAACACGAAGAGCTGCAACATAATTGAGACCCCTGAACAGGCATTCCAGGCCGCGAAAGCCTTCGGCGCATTCCAACGGGATCTTGTTGATTTCAAAGGGAAGCGCCTTAAAGATACAATCCCCGACTTCCATAACACTCCGAAACGCTTTGAGGCGCTGGAGGAGGCCTTTGCGGCAGATTCATGCAACCATGCGAAATCCGCAGACAAGGAAATCCAGTTCGCGCTGGCGCACAAGGATCTGACAACTCATCTCCTGAAGCTCAACGCCGCCGGCAAAATTCCCGAACGGATCACGCACAACGACACCAAGCTGAACAATGTGCTGATCGACGAAAAGACTTCCGAGGGCATATGCGTGATAGACCTCGACACCGTCATGCCGGGACTGGCGCTCTATGATTTCGGGGATCTTGTGCGCACAAGCACAAGTCCCACAGAAGAGGACGAAAAGGATCTCTCGAAGGTGAAGATGCAGATGCACATGTACGAGGCGCTGGTGAAGGGATATCTTTCTGCCGCATCGGAGTTCCTGACCAGGGAGGAGAAGGAAAACCTGGCCTTCAGCGGAAAACTCATAACTTTCGAGATTGGATTGAGGTTCCTGACGGACCACCTTTCCGGCGACACATATTTCAAGACCCACCGCGAAGGACACAACCTCGACCGGTGCAGGACGCAATTCAAACTCGTCGAATGTATCGAGTCCCAGGAAGAGGCAATGAATAAGATAGCAAAGAATATTTAAGGGTTTTTCTCATGAAAATACTTGTAACCGGCGGGGCGGGATTCATTGGCAGCCATATTGTCGAACATTACCAGGACAAGGCTGACATTGTCATACTCGACAACTTCCGCACCGGCAAAAAACAGAACCTCAGGGGCTTTGACTTCAAGCTCATCGAAGGAA
>JANYBI010000228.1 GCA_025360875.1 Lentisphaerota bacterium | reverse complement strand
TATATCCCCGGCCTCTTCGACAAGCTGGAATGGGGTGGCTGCAACCAGGCATACATGCTTGACTCAGGCAAGATCGGCGTCATCGGACACAAATGCTACAATGAAGTGAATGCCAGAGGTGTCAAGGTCTCCACCTATATGAATATCGCATTCGTCTTCGATCAGAAAAAGCACAGGGCCCTGGATGTCAGGATAATCGGAACCCGCCCATGCTATCCCAAGGGGCCGGCAAAGAAACCTGAGCTGGTCGACTGCGCCTTCACTGCAGGCATCGTGATGCGCAAGGACGGCAAGGCTGATCTCTACAGCGGAATCGGTGACACGGAAGTCGGCAGGATAACCATTGATTATCCTTTTGCCGGACACGGGAAGATCATTTCCAAATAGGTTTGTCGCATGAAAGTCATATGCTCTTTTGCAGTGGTCTTGGTGCTTTCCATGCAGTTCACTTCTCCTGCAATTGCAGCCGACTGGAAGGATATCCCGCCCGAGAAAGGGGAGCTTGAGCAGTTCCCTCTTGACAAGGACACTCCCGGAGTCCCGCCGGAATCGGGAGTCAGATATTGGAAGACTCCATTCAAAGAATTGGAACCGCTCAACGCCTGCTATAACATCGTCCGGATCGTCAATGGCAGTGATGGCAAGACAGTGTATGAGCTCTGGCATAACACCTGGGAAGGTGAAGATGCCCGTTCGCACAGGATCGTAGTCAATCGCGGTCCGTCTATTGACAAGCTGGGCCCCACTGAGACGATTTGCGATGGCACTCTCATAACAGACACTCCGGATATCAAGAATCCCGCCGAACCTTCTCCCAAACGTGGATTCACGAGATTCTCCTCGATCCTGAAGGACAAGGAATATGGGCACGTGATCATGTGCTGTGTCTGTGCGGATTATCTTCCCGGTTCCACCTCCCTTTTTCCTGCCATACTCGTATCGAAGACAGGAGAGCCTGGCACATTCAGATATCTCGGCAGAATAAAAGGCGAGCCGGCTCAAATTGATGCCGTGAAGAAAGTCTGGTGCGACGGCGGATCCCTGATACGGATGGAAAACGGAAAATGGCGCATGTACCTCAACGGGTTCGGCACCATTCTTACCGCCATCGAGAGCGATTCCCTCGAGGGCAATTGGAAATTCCTGAGGAACGACAAAGGTGAGATCCGGGAACTTGTAACCGATTTCCCCGGTACCAATGTCAGGGGAGGATGTTTCCAGCAGGTACTGAAGGTTGCCGACGGCAACTGGCACATGTGGATGACCGACAAATGGCCTCCGCAGTCCATCTGGCATTTCTGGTCTGAGGACGGATTGTCATGGAAGATGTACGGACAGCAGCCTGAGATCACAAGGAAGGCTTTCAACGATCACGGCATAAAATGCATGCGAGCATATGTCTCGCCTGACGGCAAGGAGATAATCGGACTTCTTTCGGTCTTCAAGGAGAGCGCTGGCGGCTGGATACTCTTCCAGAGCAGTATGCCAGCGGGGCCGAATAAGTAGTTAATAAGGAATATCAATGATTAAAGCAGGAGTATATATGTTTGCGATATTCGCATCTGCGGCGTGTATGACTGATTTATCTGCGGCTGAGCCGGAGTCCGAGCTGATCTGGCCGGATGGCGCGCCGGGAGCTTTGGGAAACAGTGATGCCGACAAGCCTTCTATCACGATTCACTTGCCTCCCAAGGGGCATGGGAACGGTACTGCTGTCGTGATATGTCCTGGCGGTGCATACTTCGGGCTGATGATGTCTTATGAAGGCCACGACATCGCCAGATGGCTCAACAAGTTCGGCATTGCGGGGATTGTGCTCAAATATCGTGTGAATCCGTATCACCATCCGGCGCCGCTCCAGGACGGACAGCGTACAATGCGGATAGTGCGGTCCCGCGCCGATAAACTGGGTATCGATCCCAAACGTATCGGCATGATGGGCTTCTCGGCTGGTGGACATCTGGCATCGACCGTAGGCACTCATTTCGATGCCGGTGATCCGAAGGCGAAGGATCCGCTCGACAGAGTGAGCTGCCGTCCGGACTTCCTATTGTTGATTTATCCGGTCATATCAATGGGACCGAAAGGCCATGCCGGCAGTACCGGCGCCCTTCTCGGAGAATCTCCTTCCGCTGAACTGATCGAACTGCTTTCCAACGAGAAACAAGTCACTGCCAATACTCCGCCAACTTTCCTGGCGCATTCGAAGAAGGACCAGGCGGTCCCGTCTGACAACAGTGCGCTCTTCGCAGAAGCCTGCAGAAAGAAAAATGTCCCTGTCGAATATTTTGAAATGGAGCAGGGGGAACACGGACTTGGCTGCGGCAACGGTCCTGAATGGGAAGCATGGCAGGCGAAATGTGTCGAGTGGCTCAAGGCTCGTGGTCTGATCACGAAAACAGGTACAGACAAATAGTTGCGGAAGAAAAAACTCCTGCCGTTTTGCATTCAACGGACAGGAGTCTCTGTTCTACATTTATTATTTGGCTGGAGTCACGGTCGCATCACCGCCGGCGACGCAGGCGCTTTCCAGTCGGAGCTCCTGTTTCGTATCCTTCTCCTTGTCGAACATCGGCTCGATCTCCACAAGATGTTCGGTGGCCGGATCAAGGTCTGTCTTGATCACCATCGTGTGATGGCGGTTGCCGCCGAACTTGGTGGCGTTGGCATCATAGAGGTCGGTAGCTTCCTTTGCACCCCACGGAGTGTAGGTGACGGGCTTGCCATCGATCCAGACACGGTACTTGCATGAGGACGGGGTCTCTTCCCCGAAAAGCAGGAGCATCTTGCCTTTGACATTGAACTTGAGACGTGCGACTGCCTGTGTCTCTTCCTTGTCCTTGCCGTCGGCGCCTTTGACTTTCTTTTTGTTGGAGGCGATCACTTCGTCGTCGAGCCAGCGTGACATCAAAGCGTCGTGCCAGGCTGCGGTCAGGTTGGGCACGCCTACTGTCCATCCTTCAGGAAGCTGACCGAGCGTCGAGAGCCGTACGCGGGCCTGTTTCATGTATGTGTCGGCATAGAGCATTTTCTCGGGAACTTTGCAGACAGCCTTTTCCTTCACGCCCTGCTGGAACGCGGTCCAGGCGGCATCGGCGAAGAGCTGGTAGCCGAAATCGCCGGGATGGACGAGATCGTTAGGCCAGATCTTCTCGACCGTGGCTTCGCCGCTCTTGACGCGCTCGATCGAGAGAGTGATGGCGTCACCTACCATGGCATTATACGACTTGGCGATTGCAATGTGGGCGTCGCGGCGTTTCATGCCGTCGGTGTTACCCTGCTTCGTGTTCCAGCCAAAGGGGAAGATCATCTGAACGAGCGGGCACTGTCCCTGCTGGATGATGCGACGGACAAGCGATTCGTACGACGCCAGAGTTTCAGGATTGTCGGAACCGATATCGTCGTTGGCTGAGAAGTCGAGGAAAACGAGGTCGGGCTTGTAGCGCAGCACGTCGCGGTCGAGACGGAACACGCCAAGCTGCGAACCTGTGCCGCCGATGGCAGCGTCACGGAACTTGAAGTGCGCCTGCGGATAGGCCTGCTCGAGATAGTCGGCGACACGGGCACGATATGAGGTCGTGGCAGGATCCGTGGCATTGGCGCTCCAGGTGAGCGATGCGCCGAAGAAGACCACGCTCAACTTTTCACCGGCCTTCGCGCGTTTGTCGAAGTCCTCGAAACTCGGTGTTGCGGCACGTGCGCCAATCGCACACAGGGTCATCCCCAGAATAAGACATCTCGTCAGATTCAGCATTTTCATATCTCCTTAAAATATTTTTTTCATTGAGTCAGTTACAATACTGCTGAAGCTGAACTCCGCAAGGGAGAAATGATATCGTTTAGCTTACAATTTATAATAACATTAAGTTCCCATGAACCTTATATTATTATCTTAACCCGGGGTAAGGTGTATAGTGCTGAGCCGGAGGACCCTGCGCACCCCCCGCCAATCCCCCCTATTGTTTCTTTTCTTCTGGGGCCGGGGTGGGATGTGTCTCTTTTCCATCATCAGGAGCGTTCCTTGTTTTCAACCATGATTCTCCATTCTTCCATTTATCAAGGATATCGCCTGCATTAATTAGTAATTTAAAATTATCCTTGTCTCTTTTTCGGGCATATCCAATATCCATATTAAAGATGGCATTAACAATATTATCTGGGGCGTCCCAATCTTTATTCTTTTCTGAATAGACAAAATAGCATTGAGTATCATTATTCAATCTGATAACTTGAGAGTCCCGTATTCTGAGTTACTTGTCAGTCCGTGAATATACACTGCGGACGAAGATCCGCCATGCTTTTTATTTCGAATACATCCATTAGCCGCTGTAAGAGCGCGGCAAATCTTTCATGCAGCCATTTTT
>JANYBI010000182.1 GCA_025360875.1 Lentisphaerota bacterium | reverse complement strand
AAGATCTCCGCCTATGTGAGGGGGAAGATCATCAGTGGCAAATGGCCGGCTGGATATAAGATTCCAACCCGTCTGGAACTGGGGAAAAAGTTCGGAGTGACCGTCGTCACGGTCCAGCGGACACTGGCTCCCCTGATTTCCGACGGCTTCCTGCGGGTGAGCATGAACCGCGGTACATATGTCAGTGAAACTTCGCCGCACCTCTTCAATTATGCCCATGTGTTTGCGTCCGTTCCATCGGGAAGGGGATGGAACATGTTTTACGCTACGCAATTGCAAGTATCAAAAGAACTTCAACAGGAACTTGGGATAAAGATCACGCCTTATCATATTGCTGACGACAATCCGTCATGTCCGGATTTCATACGGCTCGTCAATGATATCAGGAAGGAGCGCCTTGCCGGCATAATTTTCGCCACAAGTGTTTTCATGATAGAAAGGACGCCGGTTGTGCTGGAAGGCAATATTCCGAGAGTCATCGTAGGATTTGAGAAAGACAGACATGACATTCCATGGATCGCCTCAAAAAACCAGGCGTTCATTGAAAAGAGCCTTGATTATCTCGAATCCAGGAACTGCAGGCGTATCGCCTTGATATTGGCTCCCGGCCTAAGATTTGATTTCTTAGAACAGTTAAAAATCTCTATGGCAAAAAGAAAGCTCGCGTTTGTACCGCAATGGCTCCAGATATGCAATCTGGAATGCGTGGAGGGCGCAACCAACGCAGTGCACCTTCTCATGTCATTGCCTAAGAATGAACGGCCCAACGCCATCATCGTGGGTGATGACAATTTCATCGAACCGGTCTGTGACGGATTGAAGCTCGCAAAAGTCAAGATTCCTGAAGAGCTGGAAATTGTATCCCACTGCAATTTTCCTAGGTCGTCCCTGCCGGCGCTGCCCGTGAAATTCATCGGCTACGACATCCATGGCCTCATTCTGAAATGCCTTGAAATGCTGAAGCTGCAGAAATCCCATAAGAAAATTGCAAAGGCGAATTTCATCGAGGCCTGCACCGACGAGGAATACGCCCGGCTCCGGAACATTTAGGGAACCTCTAAATTCATCCCCTGCCGGAAGTATATTCTTGACAGGATAAATTTCCCTTGGCGCTTTTTTATGAGACCTTCTGGCAATTTCCGCCAATGATCCTGATTTCCCGCTGAGGGAACGGAATCATGATATTCTTAGTGCGGAAAGCTTCAACCAGGGCTTTGTTGATCTCTCCAGTGGCCGCTCCGAAGTCATCCACGCTGGTCCAGGGTTTTACCGCGATGTTGACCGAGGAGTCGGCCAATACGCTCACGGCGATCACCGGGGGCAGATCCTTCATGACCCGGGGGTTGTCCTGCAGCACTTCGTTCACCGTTGACAGCGCTTTGTTCAGATCTGTATCGTATGAGACGCCGACAACGATATCCAACTGACGGATCTTGCCATAGTCGTGAAGGATTTCCCCCACTATTTTCCGGTTTGGAACCACCACTCTCGACCTGTCGGCATGGGAAAGTATCGTATTGAAAATGTTGATGTTTTCTACGACGCCCTCTACGCCGGCGATCGAGATATACTCGCCAATCCGGAACGGCTTGGTGAAGATGATGGTCAACCCGGAAACCAGGTTGCCGAGAACGCCTTGCATTGCGAGCGCTATGCCGGCCCCCGCTACGCCGATTCCGGCAATCAACGGCAGCAATTGCACACCGAGGTTCTGCAGGGCCATGATGGCGAACAATGCAAGCACCATGAGCTTTACGATCCGTAGCAGCAACTGGCGCACTGGCAGCTCGAGTTCCAACTTCCTCAGAACCTTGTCCAGTACCTGTCCTATCCAGCGTCCTACAACAACACCGACTATGATAATACCTATTGCCACAAGCAGCTTAGGTCCGAACTGGACTGCCAGATCGATGCCCGTTTTCTTCAGATATTCGATTGTATCAGACTGATCATTCACTTGGAACCTCTTTTATTTATTTAAACAATCCCTTGGTTTTTTCCCAGGCGTCCTCCCCGACACCTTTTACCGCATTCACACCTGAACCGGCGACATCTCCTACGGACTTGTATATGGAACTGAACATCTCATCGGCCGCCTCCCCGACGGAAGTACCTTTTTCCTCTTTTCCAATGCCCTCGAGATGTATGTTCGGTATCGGAATTGAAGCCTTCGCCCCCTCCAGGGCAACCGCGCTCATGGAAACTTTCGCATCATTGAAATAAAAATGGTCTATCTGGATTTTTCTCCCTTCCTTGGGCTTCTTTCCTGGTTCCTCATGCTTAGATTCCGCCGTCTTGTCAGCTGCTGCGGCCTTGGCGATATTATTCTGTATTTCGCCGAGATTGCTAGTTCCCAGCCCGAGTTCGTAGATTACCTGCGCCCCCTCGATGCGGATCTCATCAAACACAAGCTTCTTTGAAAATATCGTGGTCATCTCGACATTTACTACAAGATTATCCAGGTTGAACGCATATTCCGTCTTGTAGCCCTGGGGATTCCCTATGACGAATTTTCTCATTGTCGCCTTGCCCGTGAAC
>JANYBI010000139.1 GCA_025360875.1 Lentisphaerota bacterium | reverse complement strand
CTCCTTGAAAAATCCGAACCGGCCGCGCTTGCCTCTGAAATAGGAGGTTGCAGGGATATGGCGGCAAAGGAATCCATTTTAGGTTATTTGAAATCATGCAGGCCTGAGAATCTCAATTCCGAACTCTGCCTGAAGATGCTGCAGGTGCTCAAGCAATTGAAACTCTATGAGGATGCCCTGAAATTCGGAGTGGCTGCCAGCAAGACCTGGAAACGTGAGAACCTCATGTTTGAAACGGCTGAAATCGCCGCTCTTGGACATCTTGAGAAAAAGATATGGGAGAATTGCGCCAGGGAGATTCTGGATGAGAAGGATACTGTTTCAAAAGAAAGTATTGCATTCTTCTATATCACCATGGCGGCGATCATGTCCGAGCCGGAGCGCGTAAAGGCGATAATTGATGCGATGGACTGCAAGTTTGAGGACAGGAGTGTCCTGAGAAAGCTCTGTGATGTCCTTATAAGATCGTCGATGCACGAGGAGATCCTGAAAGTAACGGAAGCTAGGAATGAGCCTATCTTTACATACGCGAGAAGCGTCGCGCTTGCCGAATCAGGACGGAAAGATGAGGCTGGCGAACTCTGGAAGACGATCCTTTCGGGACTCAAGTCGGAAACTGAATGCTATGAGCTTGCGGAATTCATGGATGATGCGCGCGACGACAGGGCTGAGAAGATCTGGGAGCGTATCCTGGAGATTGATCCAGACGGCAAGCTGACAGTCTACGACGTGAACGCCTGCCTGAAACTGGCGCCCTACCATGAGAAACGCGGCGAGTTCGACAAAGCGGCGGACCTCTATGAGAAATCCCTCAGCGGTTCCAAGGATATCGGCGCTTTTATCGTGATGACAAACTCCGCCGGCAAGGCGATTAGCAATGACGAGGTTGTCAAGTGCCTGAAAGACAAGGTCGAGGAATTGCGGAAGAAACAAGGCGACTCCAGGAAATGACAGGAGGCTTGATAACTGATAACTGACTTCAGGCCCCTGCTTTCCGTCCCAGCAGGATCTTTCCGGATTTTTCGATGATATCCACATCCATGAAAGTATTGGACTTTGCGCCGATGGCGTCTGCCCTGACCCTGATGTAATTGTCGCTCCAGCCTTCAGTCTCGCCACTATGACGAACTTTCTCGATCAGTATTTTTAATGTTTTCCCGATCTGTGAATCAAGAAATTTCCCGGCGAGGGCATCTTCAACGGCTTCGAGTTTCTGATGCCGCCTTTTCATTTCCTTTGGGAACACATGATCGTCGAAATCAGCGGCAGGAGTTCCTTTCCTTGGGGAAAAACTGAATATGTGCAGATTGGCGAAAGGAATGCTTTCAATGAAACGGCAGGATTTTTCAAAGAGTTCATCCGTTTCCCCGGGAAACCCGCAGATCACGTCCGTCCCCAGATGAAGTCCGGGAATCGAGGAGATCGCCTCTTCTGCGAAATCCGCAAATTCGCCGGCGGAATATTTACGGCCCATGAGTTTCAGGATTTCGTCCGCGCCATGTTGGAGGGGAAGGTGCAGGAAACGGCAGATTTTCGGACTGTTCTTCATGATGCCGATGAGTTTCCTGTTTTCGAAATGAGGTTCGGTGGAGCTCAATCTTATCCGGAAATCGCCCTCGGTTTCAAGCAGTTCGGATAAAAGTTCAGCAAGGCCGGATTTACCGTCGCGGTAGGTCGAGATGTTAACGCCGGTAAGGACGATCTCCTTGTGCCCCTGATCAAGGAGTTTGCGGAATTCGCAGAGTATTTCACTGCGGGCCCTCGACCTTTCAGGTCCTCTGGCATAGGGAACTATGCAATATGTGCAGAAATTCTCGCAGCCTTCCTGGATCTTTATGAAGGCACGGCTCCGGAAAGGATAGAATCCGGTTGCATTCTCCATGAAGATCTTTTCAAAGGCGACCTCTTTCCTGGGAAGGGGATCATTTATGTAGTCGAGTATTTTTGATTTTTCAGGATTCGGAAGATAGATGTCGACCGCCTTCTCATTCCGCCAGGACTTTTTTTCAACTTCGCTTTCACATCCCGTCACGATGATCTTCGCCTCAGGATGGTTCCGTCGGCATGTCCGCGCGTACTGCCGGCTCTTCTGTGATGCCGCAGCCGTGACGGCGCATGAGTTGATGATGATGACGTCCAGCGGGCCGTCGGTGTCGGATTTGACGATCTCGTAACCGGCATCCTTGAGACGTCCGAATATGAGCGCCGTATCAGCCTGGTTCAAACGGCATCCGACAGTCACCGCCGCAGCTGTTTTCTTTCTTGAAGGCATTGATCAGCCACCCTCTCCAAAGCCGATAATCCAGGCTTTCGGATCAAGTGAATTTTCACCGTCTTTCAATCCTTTTTTCAGATTATCAATTATTGCACAAGGTTTTGAAGGATCATAGTCCGGGGGGATGAAAAGCCTGTAGCTTATGGCCGGAAATTCAATGCAGTTGATGCTGATCTCCTTCCCTTTCTCCGGCAGATCGGCGTCTGTGGCATGAACAGCTGCAGCATTCAGGAATAGGACAAGTGCCAAGGCATGAATGCATCCTATTGATAATTTCATCTTTTCTTTCATAATGAATTCCCGCTGATATTCAATTTGCCCGAGTTACTTCTTAAAGTCTTTCTTTACTTCGTTCCTGAACTTGGGATCCGTGAAGAAGCGGTAGCCGATCTGGGCCAGTGCTTTGGAGGAGTTGAGCATGGCGTTCAGCGCGAACTGGCTTTTGGCTGCATCTGCGAATTTCGCAGAATGCAGTGGGATGTTCTCCTTGGGGGAAATTCCAAAATAGACATGCGTTCCCGGGATGATCTGTGATACGTCTCCGAAATCGCTTGATGCCCTGCCGCTCTTTTCAGAGAGTCCAGGCTGCATCCCGAGCTCTTCCGCCACACGGAAATATTCATCGTTGAGGGGGGTATTGACCTTTCCCGACTTGTAGCCTTCTTCACCATCCTTGATTTCGCATGAAGTGCCTGTCATGAGGGCGGCTCCGGTGGCAATGTCCCTGAATCTCTTTTCCATCTCCTCGAGGATTGGTTCAGTTTGCGCCCTGATATAGAAGCTGCACGAGGCGTGGTCCGGAACTATGTTCGGCGCAGCTCCTCCTGATGTGACTATGCCGTGTATCCTGCTTGACTCAGGGAGATGCTGTCTCCAGGCGTTGATACCCTGGAAGAAGAGCATTATAGCATCAAGGGCGTTCCTGCCTTTTTCAGGAGCAGTGGAGGCATGGGACGCTCTGCCCTTGAATGAGACATCGAACCTTATTACTGAAAGGAATCCTCTCCAGATTAGGGTCCGGGAGGAAGGATGCGCCATTATTGCCGCGTTAATGCCGGTGAACGCCTTGCGCCTTACGAGATGCACCTTGCCCCCTTTCCCTTCTTCTGCCGGAGTCCCCATTACTACGACCGTGCCCGGGATTTTCTCTTTTTGAAGAGTGTCGGCGAGAGCTTTTCCAGCGCCGATTGCCGCGGAACATATGAGATTGTGGCCGCAGGCATGTCCGATTTCGGGCAGGGCATCAAATTCGGCGAGGAAGCAGAATACAGGCGTTCCTTTTCCTGATTTTGCAAAATACGCAGTCTTCATCTGTGCAAATGGAGTCTGAACGTCAAATCCCATTTTTCCCAGCAGATCAACCTGCCACTTGCAGGCCTTGTGCTCCTCCATCCCGAGTTCAGGGTTGCAATGTATGTCCAGTGAAAGCCTCTTAAGGTCGGTGGCATATTTATTGACGGTGTTTGATATGTTCGAGTTAATAATATTTCCTCCATGATTCGCGATGGACTGGTGTTGAAAAAGAGATAGCCCATACTATATTTCCCGCCAAACTAAAATCAACTGTGGAGGAAATATATGTATAACCCGGAAGCCTATGATGCCATGTCCGCCAGATCTGGCGTGGAAGTGAACACCTTTATTGCAAAGGTCTATGCCTGGATGTCGTTCGCATTGATCGTCACGGCACTCGTCGCGATGTATATCGCGTTCAATCCCAAGCTGGCAAAGCTGATCATAGGGAACCAGATCCTGTTCTTCGGGCTTATAATCGGAGAAGTCCTGCTTGTCATAGCGATATCCGCGCTTATAAACAAGATGTCTGCTGCGACCGCTACGGCCCTGTTCTTCGCGTATGCAGCAATGAACGGACTGACGCTTTCCGTGATATTCCTGGCATATACCGCATCTTCCATAACTTCCACGTTCTTCATTACCGCAGGAACGTTCGGAGTGATGAGCGCCTATGGATATTTCACAAAGTCGGATCTCACGACCATCGGAAATATCTGCATGATGGCCCTTATCGGGATCATCATCGCCGTGGTCGTGAACATTTTCCTGGCAAGCAATACATTGAACCTGATCATTTCCTGCATCGGTGTCCTGGTCTTTGTCGGACTCACCGCCTATGACACGCAGAAGATAAAGCAGATCGGTGAATCTGTGGACGAGGCCTCTGAGGAAGGACGCAAAGGCGCTGTCATGGGCGCTCTGGCCCTCTATCTGGACTTCATAAACCTCTTCCTCATGCTCCTGAACCTTCTCGGGGACAGGAAATAAATTCCGAAAATAAATTCCGAAACGGAATTTATAAATGAAGATGTTTCTCCTAATAATATTTATCCTTTTATCAGCTGGTATCCTTCCGGCTGAGTCCCTGATGCCGGATTATATAAATTCGCAGAATTTATATGAAGTCAAAACCCTCAAGACCGTCTGGCATGACGAAGCCAGGGATCGGGACGTACCAGTCAAGCTATATTTTCCTGCGCCAGCAGGAAAATATCCGGTCATAATATTCTCGCACGGACTGGGCGGCACATGCGACGGTTATGAATATCTCGGTACCAGCTGGGCGGAGAACGGTTATGTTTCAGTTCATATCCAGCACAAGGGCAGCGATGATGCGGTCTGGCGCGGCAAGGCAAATCCCATGCAGGAGATGAAGAAGGCTGCAATGGATTTGAAAAGCATTCTCGACCGCCCGAAGGATGTGAGTTTCGCGATTGATCAGATCGGGAAGCTCAACAAGGATGAGAAGTCGGAAATCAAGGGCTTCTGCGACATGGACAAGATTGGAGTTGCCGGACATTCGTTCGGCGCATATACTGCTCTCGCCAGCTCCGGCAGGTTACTCGTCGTACCCCTGGGTTCAAGTCTGGATCTCTCCGATCCCCGTATCAAGGCCTGTATCGCCATGAGCGCCCCTGCACGGGAAAAGGAGAATAAGAACAATTCGTATGCGGAATACAAAGTTCCATGCCTGCACATGACAGGAACTCTTGATGACAGTCCGATCGGCGATACCAAGGCTGCCAACCGCAGGATTCCTTTCGACAGCATTGGGAAAAGCGACCAGTATCTTGTCACTTTCGCAGGTGGAGACCATATGATTTTTTCAGGCAGGGGACTGAAGGTTGGGAACAGGGCGGAAATGGACAAAGTCTTCCAGGAGCTGATCAGGAAATCCACTGTCCAATTCTGGGACGCCTATCTCAAGGATAATGCGGAAGCGAAAAAATGGCTGGCTGGCGAGGGCTTCGAAAAAGCAATGGGAGACAAAGCTGCCGTCGAGAAGAAGTTCAAGAAGTGAAAAAAAATCTCTTGACTCTTTACCATTTTTAGACTATAATTGTTAAAATTAATAAATAATGCCGGAATTGCGAAATATGAAAAAACTGATTGCCGTGTTTTTAATGCTAGGAGGTTTCCTGTCGACCGCAGTAGCACAGGACGAGCCTAGGGAGCTGACACAGGCTAGGACAGCCTATCAGTCCCAGCTCAAATTTGCTGCGCAAACTTATCTCCAGAAGCATGAAAACATAAGAAAAGCCCAGGCACAGGATCAGGATTCAAAGGAACTGAAACAGCTAAGGACATCCTATCTGGATCAGCTCAAGTTTGCCGCGCAATCTTATCTTCGGAAGCTTGAGAGCATGAGAAAACTGCCATCATTGAGCAAAAGCCAGGTCTACGCCGTAAGGGATGAGATAGCTAATTTCAAGGCGCCAGAGGCAGTTCCCCAGCCGGATGACGTGCCGGAGAAGACTGTGGCTGAAACTGCCGACAACAAGGAAGTCAAGCCTGCGGAACCCACCAAGGAGGTGGCGTCCGAAGATGAAGAGGATGACGCCGAGGATGACAATCCTGAGGTTAAGCCTGCAGTTGGGGTCATCCCGTCCAAGACCACAACGGTAGTGGCCGCGACTACTCTCGAGGATGGGAAGCTCAGGCTCCATGAGGACATCAGAAATCTCAGCATAGAAGATCTTACTGCCGACTGGCTGAAGGAACAGCACCAGTATGCTTCAGCAAGGCCCCGTCCCGAAAATTATGATTTCACTGAGGACGCATTCAAGTCGTATGTAGCAAGTATTCCTGAGGACAAGAGGCTTTGCGAGGAGAAGCGTTTCCGGCAGGTCAGCGGTATCAAGAATTATGTTGTCAGGCTCATGGAGCGTAACACCTATGACAAGCCCGTGGAACTGAAGGACAGCAGCACGCTTTCCAAAGGGATCATGGTCAATCCAAATTATATTTCCGTCAAAAGTGGGCGCAAAAAGTTCAAGAGGGTCGGCTGGGATCAGCTTCCTGTCGGCCAGATGGCGAACATCCTTGAAAGTTTCGCCGAATTAAGGCTCAAGGCCAGTGGAGGCGCGACAGTGTCAAAGGAACAGCAGCAACGTGATGCTGCTGAAGATTATCTGCGCATAGGCATCTTCTGCGACTGGTATGAGGACTATGAATCTGCGGTGAAGTTTGCCAAGAAGGCAGTTGAGACAGAACCTGCCTTAGCGGATAGCGTAAAGAAATATATGATGCAGTAAAATTCCGTCCGGGGCCGCCCCGTCTGGAATTTTACATCATATTGCCAGCGCGAGCCGGATGCCAGCTTCGACTTCTTTCATCTTATGCGGATCTATTGATCTTATTCTTTCCGTTAGAAAACGCTTGTCAGTCGTAATCAGCTGCGAGCTGCATTGCCATTTCTCCCTGGAGACTGATGAGGCCTGTAGTCCTTGTATTACAGGATCCAGCGCAGATTCTTGTTTGCCGTAGACCTTGTTGAGCTGCTCTGTAACATCATCCTGCCGGTGACGTGACAAGAACTCGGTTACGGCTTTCGTGAACAATGCGCTTCTGGAGAGCTTCTTGTGGCGGGCAAATGTATCCGCCGTCTTGTATTTTTCGTGTAATTCGTGTGTTTCGTGTTTATATTTTTCTGTGTATTCAGTGTGTTCTGCGGTTATAAAATTGGTTGCAGCGCAAGCTGCTCCAGGTATTCTGCGGTTAACGCTTCTTCAGTATTTCCGCAAGAAATTTCCCTGTAAACGATTTCGGGTTTTTCGCGACCTGCTCAGGTGTTCCTTCGGCGACAAGCTGTCCGCCTTTGTCTCCGCCTTCCGGTCCGAGATCGACTATGTAGTCAGCGGTCTTTATAAGTTCGAGATTGTGTTCGACGACAAGCACGGTGTTTCCCTGGTCGCGCAGCCGCATCAGGACTTCAAGCAGCTTCTCGACATCCGCGATATGGAGGCCTGTGGTGGGTTCGTCCAGGATGTAGAGGGTGTGGCCGCGTGGAATTCTTGCGAGTTCCGCAGAAAGCTTGACACGCTGGGCCTCGCCGCCCGACAGAGTTGTCGCGGGCTGTCCAAGATGGATATAGCCTAGGCCGACTTCCTCAAGAGTCTTGAGCTTGCGATGCAGCTTGGGGATCGCCGAGAAGAATTCGGATGCGTCGCTTACGGTCATCTCCAGGAGATCGGCGATGCTTCTGCCTTTGAAGAGTACGCTGAGCGTCTCGCGGTTGAAGCGTCTGCCCCTGCACGCAGAACATGTCACATAGACTTCAGGCAGGAACTGCATCTCTATTTTTTTCATGCCGTCGCCATGGCATTCCTCGCAGCGACCGCCTTTGACATTGAAACTGAATCTTCCTGACTTGTAGCCGCGCATTTTTGATTCGGGAAGTTTTGCGTAGAGGTCGCGGATGATCCCGAATGCGTCCGTATACGTCGCCGGATTCGAACGCGGAGTGCGTCCGATCGGGCTCTGGTCGATCACGATAACCTTGTGGATGTTTTCAAGACCGCTGATTTTCCTGTGCTTCCCGGGAATCCCGGTGCCGATCTTGAAGTGGCGATCGAGCGCGACGCGCAGCGTATCGTCGATCAGGCTGCTTTTCCCTGAACCGGAGACACCGGTGATACAGCAGAAAGTTCCGAGCGGTATTCTGACGTCTATCTTTTTCAGGTTGTTGTGTTCGGCGCCTTCAATAGAGATAGACTTGCCGTCGCCCTTGATTCTCTTTGAGGGCAGGGGGACAGTCCTTTCGCCGGAAAGGTACTTCCCCGTGATCGAAGCTTTTGTCTTTTCGACTTCCTCCGGTGTTCCTGCGGCCACCAATTCTCCGCCGTGCCTCCCGGCACCGGGACCGAGGTCGAGGACATAATCGGCTCTGCGGATGGTGTCAAGATCATGTTCGACAACGATGACGGTATTTCCGGTGTCGCGCAGTTTTTCAAGAGTGTTGAGCAGCTTGACATTGTCCTTCTGGTGGAGGCCGATGCTGGGTTCGTCGAGAATGTACAGGACTCCCGTGAGTCCGCTGCCGATCTGGGTCGCCAGACGTATCCGTTGGGCTTCGCCGCCGGAGAGCGTTCCGCTTTCACGGTTGA
>JANYBI010000115.1 GCA_025360875.1 Lentisphaerota bacterium | reverse complement strand
AGCGGAACCTGCACCAGCTCCGCCCGCGGCCCCGGCCTGGTTCGCGCCCGCCTGTTTGTAGATTTCCTCGCCGAACTTCATGAGATGCTCCTCGATGCTCTTCATTGTGCTCTTCATCTTCTCTGTGTCATCGGCCTCCTTGGCCTTCTTCAGCTCTTCAATGCCCTCCGCTACGGGTTTCTTGACATTGTCAGGAAGCTTTTCGCCGAATTCCTTCATCTGTTTTTCAGTATGGTAAATCATCGAGTCGGCCTTGTTGCGGGTCTCGATCTTCTCTTTCTCGCCCTTGTCCTGCTCCGCGAACTTCTCGGCATCCTTGACCATTTTCTCAATGTCCTTCTCGTTCAGTCCGGAACTTGCGGTGATCGTGATCTTCTGAACCTTGCCGGTACCGAGATCCTTTGCCGTCACATTGAGTATGCCGTTCGCATCGATGTCGAAGGTGACTTCGATCTGCGGAACTCCGCGCGGCGCAGGAGGAAGTCCTTCAAGACGGAATCTTCCTATGCTTTTGTTGTCGCGGGCCATTTCGCGTTCGCCCTGGAGGACGTGTATGTCGACAGACGGCTGGTTGTCTGAAGCCGTGCTGAAGATCTCGCTCTTCCTGGTCGGTATGGTGGTATTGCGTTCGATCAGCCTGGTGGATACTCCGCCAAGCGTCTCGATTCCGAGAGAAAGCGGTGTGACGTCAAGAAGAACGATGTCTTCGACGTGTCCCGAGAGGACTCCGCCCTGTATCGCGGCGCCAACAGCGACAACTTCGTCGGGATTTACGCCCTGGTGCGGTTGTTTCCCTTCGAAAAGCTTCTTTGCGATTTCAACGACCTTCGGCATCCTGGTCTGTCCGCCTACCATTATAACTTCGTTTATCTTTGCGGCATCGAATCCTGAATCCTTCAGGCAGTTCTTGACAGGTGAAATGGTCCTGTTGAGAAGTTCGTCGCAGAGCTGTTCAAGCTTGGACCTTGTAAGCGTCTGCGTAAGATGCTTCGGTCCGGTCGCGTCTGCAGTTATAAACGGCAGATTGATGTCCGTGCTCTGGTTGGACGAAAGTTCGCATTTCGCCTTTTCAGAGGCTTCCTTGAGCCGCTGGAGCGCCTGCGGATCCTTTGTAAGGTCAACGCCGTTCTCCTTCTTGAAGGCGTCGACGAGCCAGTTGATGACGGCGCGGTCGAGATCATCGCCGCCGAGATGGGTGTCCCCGTTGGTTGACTTGACTTCGAAAACGCCTTCGCCGAGTTCAAGTATCGAGATGTCGAAGGTTCCACCGCCGAGATCGTATACGGCCACTATTTCATCTTTTTTCTTGTCAAGTCCGTATGCGAGAGATGCGGCGGTCGGCTCATTGATGATCCGCTTTACATCGAGGCCTGCGATTTTTCCGGCATCCTTCGTAGCCTGGCGCTGGCTGTCGTTGAAATAGGCGGGAACAGTTATCACGGCTTCCTTGATCTCCTCTCCGAGATAGGCTTCCGCGTCCGCTTTGAGCTTCGAAAGGATCATTGCGGATATTTCCGGAGGAGAATAGAGCTTGTCTCCGATCTTGACAGCTGCGTCGCCGTTTTTTGCCTCCACGACCTGGTACGGCACCATCTTTATCTCGTCCTTGACTTCGCTGAACTTGCGTCCCATGAAGCGCTTGATTGAGAATATGGTGTTCTGTGAATTTGTGATGGCCTGGCGTTTTGCGGTCTGACCGACAAGTCTTTCCCCGCTCTTCGTAAAGGCGACAATCGAAGGGGTAGTCCTCATCCCTTCCGCATTGGCTATGACTTTGGGTTCGCCGTGGTCCATTATGGCCATGCAGCTATTGGTCGTGCCAAGATCTATTCCAAGTATTTTCCCCATTGTATGATTCCTTTCTTGTGAGTCAGAGACATTGCCGATGGTCTCATAAGACCGCCGGTCCAGACTCCTGCACTTATTTTTTGACTTAATATTAGCAATGGGCATGCCAAATAAATTTGCTTAGTCGCAAATTTATAATGATGAAGAAGATATAAATTGTAAATTCAAAACACCTCTGCGAAATTCGCACGGCATTATGTCGCTGACTGTGCCAAGGTGCGACATAATGGCGCGGTTGCTTGGCTCAGATAAATCCCGGGATTCCCTAAAGTTTCGTATTTTAACGAGCGAAGCTTTGCCTTCGGCGAGCAAGCTCCGGTGGAGTGCGCAGACAAAGTCTGCGCTAAGCGGTGACTCCGTCACGCGCACTTCCGCCTTCGCGGATATGCTATGGCGCGAC
>JANYBI010000779.1 GCA_025360875.1 Lentisphaerota bacterium | reverse complement strand
ATCTTCTTCCACTTTCAATGATGAATTCCATAAGGAAATAGAAAATTTCAATACAGTTGCAGGAAACAAGTCAAGCCCCGGGATGGTCCTCTACAACGGAGAGAGAAGCTTCTCTTTTCACGAGACCAATGTCTTCAATCTTCTCCTCCATCCTGAAAAAATATCCTCAGAACTCTGACTTCTCCAGCCTCAACTTGCTTTTGTCCAATTCAAGATACATTTCTCTATTTTTACCCAAAACTTTGATACAGAAATATTATCAATCTGATTGTTTTCAATCTAGCATGAATGTGCCAATTACTTGATGGCTACCCCATAAGGGGCCAGGCCTTCACATGGTTTGCCGGTGCGGTTCACTGTCACCTCGGTGCCGTCGGAATAGCGCGTACGATAAACTCCGGGGACAATTTCCCAGCGGCCTTCAATCTCCAGATGCCGTAACCGTGCGATCCCGCTCGTTTCTCCGTAACTGCATTTATATGTGTCTGCCAATTGATCAGAGACAGCCTCATACGCGGGGATGCCGAATTGCTCGCTGGGACGCCAGCAGACTTCTGATTGCGGGCTTACCCCAAGATCCGCCAGCATCGCCCGATAGTCGGGCTCCCCGCTCATCGCCTGGCAGCATTTTACGCTGCCGTTCAACGCGACCATCAGCAGCGGGACAGTCCGGTCGTACAGGTAACGCCCTGCTGGCGAGGCAAGATGCCAGGGGGATGGATTTACATAGGAATGGAAGAAACCATCGACAACATCAAAATACGGCCCGAACGGCATCTCGGTCGAGACGCCGCCAATAGTTTCGTTGATAAAAATAAACATCTGCCGGACATAATCGATATATGCGGCGCGTTGTTCTACGGGATGATCCGGGGAAAAACACGGCATAAAACTTCCAACCGCATCGACGTGGTGATGTCCATGCAGGCCCAATGCGGCAATTGCCGGGACATCGCGTTTGACGTGCTTGTCAAGATACACAGCGGGGCAGATTATGTGGCAGCGCCCGCCGCTCCAGATAATACTCGCCCAATATTCGCCGCTACGGTGGCGGATAAGATCCTCGACGTCGAATTCCGGTGAGCAGGAATATGAGCCGCCATAGGAATCATGCACACCAAGCTGGACATCGTTTGCCGCGCACCAGGAAATTAAATCACGGAACTCCGCCTCGCCACCCAGCCGTTCGTCGACCGGAAAACGGGTCGGCGGCATACCGTCATGGCCATCCTGGCCCCAGCCAACTAGGATAGCGGTCATCTTCGTCATGCCTCGCGTTTTGCAATCTTCGAGAATCTTGCGCGCCTCCGCAAATGTGCAAGTCGGATGATATGTCCCATGTCCGTCTTCGGCAGGATTTTTGTATGCCATGAAAATCTTCAGGAAGAACCGGTCGAGATATTCCACAGCATCAGGCCGCGCAACAGCTTTTTGGGCCCATGTCTGCAACCCACGTTCCGCATGGAGAAATTGCCGGTACGTCTTGCCGATGAATACGTATCCTTCGCCGCCATCATAATTGGCAGGCGCAAAAGAATAGCGAACTTCGCGCCGTCCCGGGATGAGCGTGTCCTGTTGTTCCCACCGGTATACCAGCGCAGGATGTGTGCTGTTGGCATGCGAACGTTCCCAGTGCACGCGGGATATCAGCTGTGAATCGAAATCGCCTGCGGCCACAAGACCGCATAGTGTGCCCTGTGCGCGGGTGATGCCAAACACCGGCATGTTGCAGACGTGTTCCCACTGGTCGTTGCTGCTATAGATGGTCTGCCGTACTTCGCGTGGATAGTCCTTGTTGAAAAACGTCTGGCATCCGGCCCAGTTCGGCAGCGTAAGATAGCCCTGTTCGCCGGTGACAGCCGCACCGAACTCTGGCAGAATTTCAATCGAGAGAATGCGGTAGAGCAGCGGATTTCCTTCGACAATATCCTCATCGTCAATTCGCAAGGAGAACCCTTTTCCATCCGGACGCAGCAGGAAATGGATGCCTATATCAATCTCGATATTTGGAAAATGCGCCAGCACCAGCAGCTCATCAGCCGTTTGCCGTCTGACAGAGATCTCCCCGCGTGATGAGAGCGATGTGGTTCCGGCAGTTCCAAATGCATGTGCGTCCTGGCTCGGTGCCGATACCATGCCAGGTCGCGGATGCTGACGGTCGTAATAGTGAAGCAGGCATACCGGTCCTGCCGATTCCCACGCCGCGCCGTCTTTCAGGACAAAGCGCACTTGTCCGTTCGACGACAACTGCAGCGGGGAAATTCCAGTGGCCGCGATATTTTCATCTGCCTGTTTTGATTTCATATGTATGTCAATGCCGCGTCATGTTACTGTTTTTGTTCCAAACCTTCGTTCTTCTTGTCGCCTTCAGCGTTCGCTGACGGCCGCGCCGGATCGCTCTGTTCCCGATAGTGCTCAAGATTAGTCTTCCCGTCGCCATTGGAATCTTCCTTGGGGTCGGCGTAGGATTGAGTCGGGAAGTCCAACCAGCGGGAATATTTTATCGCCGGTTTTTCATCGAGTGATTCGCTGTCCGTCGTCTTTGGCTGGAAGCCACGTTCCTTGCTGAACCAGTACATTTCAAACCAATTCGGCAGACCATCGTTGTCCACGTCTCCATATTCGCTGTACCAGAATGGCTTGGTGTTGCCGAAATCCTCCTTCCAGAGGCGTTCCTCCTCGGAGGACCAGCACACAAGCCCATTGTCTTCGCGGAACGGCTTGTCAGTGATCGGTTCGGGACTCTCCAGCCGGAGTTCCACCTTCCCGTCCCTCACGAGTTCGGCGATCATCGGACCGGCAGTCACCGGGAACTGTTTGCGATACATGCCCGCCGGGGCTTCATATTCCGCCTTGCGTCCGGGGAGCCGGATTGTCGCCGGCTTCGTCAGAATGCTCAACACCTCGATGACTCCGGGCTCTACCCCCTGGAACTTTGCATGGAAAGGAAATATCTTGGCGTTCGGCGGATACTTTCTGTAAACTAAATAGACGCGGTCGTGATCAGGCACGGGATCCTTGCCGGTCTTCCACAGCTTTATTTCATAGCCCGTGAGATCGTAGAGCGTGTAACGGGTGTTCCAGGCCGGGGCGATGTTCGTGTTCTCGCCATAGTCGTTCCATGTGACGATCTGCAGCAAGGTCGCATCCTGTTCGAAAGCGCCCCGCCCCCAGTGCATCCAGTCGGTACCCTTGGCGACGTAGCACTCGAAGGGGATGTTCTCTTTCTGGTACATGCCCACCGGCATCGACCATTCCGCTCCGGCGGCGCGGACCACCTTGCCAATCTCCGCCTGTTCCGGTCCAAGCCATACAAACCCGCCCACAGCGTCGGCATACCGCGCCAATATTCCGGAAGCCTGGACAAGCGAATCCTTCTGCAGGCGTTTCGCATCAATATTGAAGAAGAACGAGTTCATGCAATAGTGGAAGTAGATCGGCTGTCCGACCTGCCGTGCCGCTTCATTGAGAGACTGCCCCAGAATATGCCATCCTATCGGCTGTGCACGCAGTTCGTCGACGCGGTCCGGCGCATACTTCAAAATCTGTTCATAACCGCCCCATATCGACTGGTAGCCGAATATCAGAGGCTTGCCGTTCCTTCGCGCCAGCTTCGGGCTCTTCCCGTGCTTGTCGAGCAGTTCCTTTACGGTTTCAACATTCCTGCCGCCGCAGGTCGGGTCGATGCAGACGGTAAGTTCAAATTTATAATCCTTCTCCTCGGCCACCTTGAAAAGGCTGTCGAGCGTCTGACGTGCGCTGTCGCCGCCAGCCCAGGCATCAACGGCAAATCCGTCGATTCCAATCCGCATCGCCCGACGTATTTCCAGGTCGGCGCTCTCATCTGCCGTCAGCTGTTTCACCGGATCCACGAGGTCGAAATTCCGGACATGTCCGCCGTAGTAGTAGGCGCTGGAAGGCTGCGCTTCATGGCGCATCTCCGTGGCTTCGTTTTGCCTCTGGAACAAGATTGGTCCCGTTCCTGCAGGCCAGCAACCCATGTAGTGGGCGAATATCTTTTTCTCAGATGGCTTCGCCTCCCTGACAGGCGGCATCATCGCCAGCAAGCTTTCTCCGATAGCGGGCCTGGTGTCTTTCCATGTGGCGAGAACTGTGATTTTTGCAAGAGCGCCCAACCCGTGGAATTTGAAATCCTCGGGCAGCTTGTAGGAAATGCTCGAACCTGCAGGCACGGCTACGGTCGCTTTCCGGCTCTCGGCGGCCGGGGCTCCGGCCACCTTGTCGGCAGACGCAAGCTCGGTCGAAAGCGCTGCCTGCACTTCGGACCGGGAGAGGTTCCGGAGTTTTACCTCGACTTTGACGCTCTCATCAGCCAAGTAGGCCGCCTTGTCGGTCTGCACCGACTCAATGACTATCGGGCAAAGGGTTTCCACGTGCATGCCGGCCACTGCAAGCCTGAACTTCGGCTCAGCTGTTTTGGCAATGTCCACCAGCGCCACGGCGCTTTCGTCCTCGGCTCCGAGCTCTTCCGTTTCCGACTGTTTTTCGCCGATGCTGCCCGATGGCTGCTTGGGCCGGAGGATATCGGATTTCCGCCGCGCAAGCAGCTTCTGGAACGCCTTGGCTTTCTCCTGCGGTGAAACATCAAGAAGACTGTCCCCGACATTCCATTTCACCAAAAGGACGACGGGAGTTTCATTGTCCACGGTAAAATCCAGGAACAAGTCCGACAGTTCGCCGGACTTTGGAATCTCGCGCGGCAGGAACTTGCGGTAGGAACTTCCGGCACACAAATAGAGCTCCACGGGATCCACCACGTTATTGTTTGCAGGTCCCGCTCCGACCAGGACATGCAGGCGATACCGGCCCGGTTCCAGCTTCAGATCATATTTTCCCCGGAAAGCAATGCCATCGTCCCCGGTGGTGAGATCCACCAGGTATGCCTTGCCTGATGCCCTGGCGGCACTGATGATCTTGACGGATGCATCTGCGGAGGAGGTTACAGGTATTTCCACTTCAAGAGTTCGCTTGTCTGCGCTTCTGCAGTCCAGGCTGAAAATTAAAAAAACAGCAAGCAAGCAGACGGTACAGAAGAAATGTTTACCTGGGATTGTCATGTTCATATCGCCCTTTCTTTAAAACTATACTGATAAAATTTTTATGCTCTTTTACGGCACCATCCTAATTACGTGCTTCACCGTCCATATTCTCCCACCATGTACCGTCGAAATAGCCAAAACCTGAGCCGGTATTGCCTCTGAAGAGATCTGGAGGAACCCAGTAGCCCTTAAAGGCCTGTCCGACTCCCTTGACGTGCCCGTCCACGCACAGGACATTGGCAGATCCGCGGTGCGGGATATCGGATGGCGCATCGGTTCCAAGATCTCCCAGGAAACTGCACCAATGGGTAGTGTCTACCACATCCGCAATCAGGATTTGTGAGCCATGATAGCGCCCTAATCCGCGATACCATTGTTCGACGTACTGGTTCAAAGTAGGCGCGAATGGAATGCTATTGCTGTAGTTGTAGCCCCATGAATCATTGGGTGGGTCATAGCGCGTATCGTCAGCACGCCGCAAGCCGCCGCTGTTACCGATAATGCTGTGCCAGCCCACTCCATAGTCGGTGTGGGCATGCTGCGTGAGTGGTACCCTGCA
>JANYBI010000751.1 GCA_025360875.1 Lentisphaerota bacterium | reverse complement strand
ACGCCATATTGTACGACCCGGTTTCCAAAAGGGTCTTCACGTTCAATGGCAAAAGCAATGATGTCACTGCCTTTGAAGCCGCTACCGGAGAAGTCAGCGGTACGATAAAAGTCGGAGGCAAGCCGGAATTCGCCGTTTCGGACGGAAAGGGAATGATATATGTGAATATCGAAGACACCAATGAAGTGGCTGCGATCGACAGCCGCAAGTTGGAAGTGACCAAGCGTTTCTCACTGAAACCCGGCGAAGAACCGACAGGTCTGGCGATCGACGTGGAACACGGGCGTATCTTTTCCGTCTGTCATAATAAGCTTATGTTCGTTATAGATCTCTCATCTGGAAAAATCATCTCAACAGTCGATATCGGCGCCGGAGTCGACGGCTGTGGATACGACCCCGGAACAGGACTGGTATTCAGTTCAAACGGAGAAGGCACCTTGACTGTTGTAAAAGAAACTGCTCCCGGCAAATTCGAGGCCATTGAGACAGTTCCCACCAAGAAAGGGGCGCGGACTATGGCTGTGGATCCAAAGGGACATAGAATTTTTCTTGCGACAGCAGAATTCGCACCTAATCCTAATTTAAAAGAGGGCGAACGTCCGACGCCGATAAAAGATACATTTGCCATACTTGTTGTCGGACCGCAGGAAAAATAGCCTACTGCGAAGATGGACGACAATACATTTAAGAAAGACACAGGCGAGACGCCTGTGTTACATTATTTGCTTCTCGCCCAGTTCATGCCAGCGGGCATAGAGGTTATTAACTTCGGCACGGCGATTATCCAGGTCGGCGATGAACTCATTCACCTTCGGGCCGTTCCTGACATAGAAATCCGGTTCGGCAAACAGGATTTCCAATTCTTTGACCGCATTCTCAGCAGCAGAGATCCTGCCCTCAATGCCATCAAGTTCCTTCTGTTCTTTCCAGGTGAGCTTAGTCTTGACTGGAGATGAAGGTTTCGTTGCGATCTTCGCAACCGGCCGCGGTACCGGCTCAACAAGCTTGAGAGCGGCGACCTCGCGTTTTCCACGTTTTTCAAGGTAGTAGTCGTAATCTCCCTCCTGATAGTAGACACTCCCATCTCCCTCAAACGCAAGGATTCCGGTACAGACACGGTTCAGGAAATAACGGTCATGGCTGACGACCAGCGAACATCCTCCAAAGCTGATAAGCCCCTCCTCCAGCACGCGGAGCGTCGGCAGATCAAGATCATTTGTCGGTTCATCAAGGATAAGGAAATTTCCGCCATCCTTCAGGATCTTTGCAAGCATCAGGCGGCTGCGTTCGCCTCCGGAAAGAAAACGGACCTGGGTGAGAATCCGCTCATCGGTGAAGAGATAACGCTTCAGATATGTCCAAGTAGACATGCGCCAGCCGGCGTTCTCGCCACCAAACTGGACAAAGTCCTTGCCATCGTTGATCTCATTGAAGACATTGTTGTCGTCGTTGAGACGGACACGGTGCTGATCCACATAGTTGAAGACAGTCAGATCGCCGACACGGACTTCACCGGAGTCCGGTTTGAGCTGGCCTATGATTACCCGGATGAGGGAGGTTTTGCCAACTCCGTTCGGGCCGACAACTCCAATACAGCTGCCATTGGTGAAGTTGAACGAGAAGTCCTTGAATAGCGTCTTTCCTCCCAGGGACAGGCTGATGTTGTCAAGATCTGCGACACGGTTGCCGAGTTTCGGGGGCGGAGGCAGGATCATGTCCACATCCAGCTCGCGGTTCGGACCGGACTGTGCTTCGGCTGCGGCATAACGGTCGAGACGCGACTTCGATTTCGTGGTACGCGCCTTAGGTCCGCGGCGGACCCAGTCCAGTTCGCGGCGCAGGAAAGACTGCCTTTTTTCCTCTACTGCTTCCGACTGGGCCTCGCGATCCGCCTTTGAAGAGAGGTATGCGGTGTAGTTGCCGGGATGCGAATATATGGTTCCGTCGGAAAGTTCCAGTATGCGTTCGGCGACACGATCAAGAAAATATCGGTCATGCGTGACCATGATGCAGGCGCCAGGATAACGTGAGAGAAATTTTTCCAGCCATTCGATGGCATCGGTATCAAGATGGTTCGTAGGTTCGTCCAAGATGAGCAGATCAGGCTGTGAGACGAGTGTGCGGCAGAGCGCGACGCGGCGTCTTTCTCCGCCAGACAGATTTGCGGCGGAAATGTCCGGAGGCGGCAAATGAAGGCTTGCCATCGCCTCGTCCACACGCCGATCAAGAGTCCAGCCGCCGTGCTGCTCTATAGAATGTTCCAGCTCCGTGGCGCCTGAATGATCATGCGGCATCGCCTCGTAGCGTCCAATCATGTCCAACACGTATTTCGCGCCATCAAGGACGTTCTCCCGGACAGTCTTCGCGGGATCGAGAATCTGGTCCTGTGGCAGAAATGAAACTTTTGTATCGCGCTTGAACGCCAGTGTGCCTGCATCAGGTTTGATGTCAGCCGCAAGAATGCGCAGGAGCGTGGACTTGCCGGCACCATTTCGTCCGACAAGCCCGACACACTCGCCCTCGTGAACTGTCAATCCTGTCCTGTTGAGGATGACCTGAAGTCCGATACGGACTTCCAGTTCCGAGGCATTTACTATGACTGTCTGTGATTTCATGAGATCCTTCGTTTGCGAGGAAATGGAGCCTGGAGAACCTTGAATCCATCTTCGGATTCAGAATATAACAGGATATTCAAAAGGGGAAAGATTGAAAACAAACATTCGCCGAAAAGACTTTGGGCTATGGGAAGAAAAGTATTGATTATTCAATGAAGGGAAAAAATCAAATTCGCCGTTATGCTGGCAATCCGAGAAAACCGCTGTATATTAAGGGCTTAGTACTAACACGCAATCAAAGAACACGGCTACAAGGTACCGTATCTACGATCCTCCTAGGAAGGACTATCATTTTTCTTTACCGATGGATGGAACTCAGAACAAATATAAAAGGAACTATGCATTTCAAACAATTCAATCTTGACCAGAGACTTTACCGCGCAACAGAGGAATCTAATTATAAAATCCCCACTGCCATACAGAGGCAGGCAATACCAATATGCATGAAGGGTTCGGACATCATCGGCACAGCGGCTACCGGCACCGGAAAAACCGCGGCATTCGTCCTGCCGATGCTCAACCATCTTCTCCAGGGACACTCGCATCCGCGGTCACCACGGGCGCTGATAGTCACACCGACTCGCGAACTCGCTGAACAGATCCGTGAAGTGGTCAAGGTCCTTGCGAAACACACGAACATCCGATCAGCCGTAGTTTACGGGGGAGTCGGAATGAATGATCAGAGACGCGCCCTTACCGACGGAACTGACATAATAGTATGCTGTCCCGGCCGAATACTCGACCATATGGGCAGGGGTTATGTCAACCTGAAGACCGTTGAGATCCTGGTAATAGACGAGGCTGACCGCATGCTTGACATGGGATTTCTCCCCTATATTAAACGTATTATTTCAGGATTGCCGACTAAGCGCCAGACGCTACTGTTCTCAGCGACATTCGCTCCGGAACTGATGGAACTCATAAAGCACCACATGCGGACACCGGAACGCATAAGCATAGATATTGAAGCGCCTGCGGAAACCATAGACCACTGCTTCTATCCTGTACCGAAAATGCAGAAAACCTCCTTGCTTGTCGCCCTGTTAAAGAAAATGGATCACAAGTCGATTCTTGTGTTCACGCGAACGAAGCACAGGGCTGACCGGCTCAGGGACGCCCTGACAAAAGCCGGTCATGCCGCGTCATTGATCCATGCGAACAAGTCTCAGAACCAGAGGAAGATTGCAATGGACGGATTTCGTTCCGGAAAGGTCAAGATCCTAGTTGCGACCGATATCGCCGCGAGAGGACTGGACATTGAAAGCATTTCGCATGTCATAAACTATGACATTCCTGATACGGCGACAAACTATATCCACCGTATCGGCAGGACTGGCCGCGCTGAACGCACCGGCGACGCAATAACATTTATCACGTCTGAAGATGCATCGGAAGTCCGTGACATCGAGCGCCGCCTTGGAACCAAGGTTGAAAAGAAGAAACTCGAAGGTTTCGAGTATGGAGTCGATACCCCTGCTCCCGCATCCGCACCTTCTCACGGACACTCATCCTCCCACGGCAGGCCCCGTGGACCCCATGCACCGAGGCAGCACAATGCACAAGACAAGAATAAACCGCCAAATGAAGGATATTGGGGCCGCCACCGCAGGCACAGGAACTGACAGAAGATTTGGAAGATTGGATGGATGGATTGCTGGATGACTGGATGATAGACAACTGCAAAAGAACAAGATATCCTCCATATTTGAAATTCCATCCCGATTCCTGTATTCTATATTCAGTTTCCTATATTCATTCTATTCATCCAAAATGAAAGGATTTAAGATGATCAAGCTATGTGTCCTCGGTACCGGTGGAATGGCGAACGCCCATGCGAACGAGTTCAAGAAAATCAAGGATGTAAAAATTGTCGGATGCTGCGACATCCGCAAGGAAGCGGCTGCGAAGTTCGCAGAAACCCACGGAGTTCCCGCCGCATATACTGATCTGAAGGAAATGCTCGACAAGGAAAAGCCGGACGCCGTTACAAACGTAACTATCGATGCGGCCCATTGTCCGACCAGCCTGGAAATAATCAAACGCAAAATCCATGTGCTCTGTGAAAAGCCTCTCGCCACCAATGCCGGCGATGCATGGAAAATGGTTGAAGCCGCGAAAAAAGCACGCGTAATAAACATGGTCAACTTCTCCTATCGCGGCTCTTGTGCGCTCCAGAAAGTTTCAGAAATTGTCAGGAACGGCACAATCGGCGAACTGCGCCATGTCGAAGCGAGCTATCTGCAGTCATGGCTTATAAGCGCAGGCTGGGGAGACTGGCGCAAGTCACCGGGGCTGCTGTGGAGATTATGCACTAAAGCCGGAAGCAAGGGCGACCTCGGAGACATCGGCGTCCATATCTTCGACTTCATGACATTCATCTGCGGCGACATCAAGAAGATAGACTGCAAGCTCAAGACCTTTGACAAGGGGCTGGGAACAGACACCGTCAACGGGATGAGGCTCGATGCGAACGATTCATTCTGTGCGCTTGTTGAATTCAAAAATGGCGCGTTGGGAAACATACATTCATCAAGATGGGCGACCGGCCATGCCAACAGCCTCCGTCTCCGCGTGTTCGGGACAAAGGGAGGAATCTGCCTCGATCTTGACAAGAGCTGGAACGAGTTTGAAATCTGCGTTGGACAGAAAAACATCAATGGGTTCAAGTGGAAAACTGTCAAGGCTCCGAAGACCCCTAACATCTACAACCGCTTCATAAAAAGCATAAGGACGGGGAAGAATGACCAGCCTGACTTTGCGACCGCCGCAAAGGTGCAGGAATATCTGGATGGGTGTTTCAAGTCGGATGAGACCGGAAAAACGGTGAAGATATAATAGTTGGCAGTCGTCGGTCGACGGTCGACAGCTTTAAGATAAAAAAAGCAGCACTGGCGAGATGCCTGTGCTGCTTTTTTATTTCCAGTCTGATTCTTATTCACCCACTGACAACTGGCAACTGACGACCGGCGACTACTTATTCTCCGCCGCCCTCTGGTCCTTCAGTTTGTCATATTGGATCTTCATGACTGCAAGCTTGCTCTGCTTCTCCTGGAGCTCCTGCTTGTCTGATTCAAGTTCATCCTTAGTATCGGCGGCCTGGTCGGAAAGCTTTTTTACCGCCTGTTTTTTCTTGGTGGCCTGGGCGCCGCCCGTGGTCAGGAAGCCGCTGCCCCAGTAGCAGTCGCCTCCGTAGTATGTGTTCGTATCAGCATTGTCGACTGACAGCTGTGAGGACTTGCTGAGAAGTTCGGTATAGCTTTTTTCGAGCCTCGGAATATCCGAGCTCAGGAACTCAATCCTCGACTGGTATTTCTGTATCTCCACGCCCAGCTGGTCAAACTGCATGTCAGCAGTCCTTTTCTGATCCTCGGCAAAAGCCTTTTCCATATCAGCCTTCCTTTTTGCCTGGTCCTGGGCGCGCTTCACCTTTGCAGCAGCAATATCCGACCGGTATTTGGCGGCCTTCTCGGGGCTATAGTTGTATTTTTTCTGGATTGCCACCGGCAGATCTGTGAAGTCGACGAACATGACTCCGTTCTTATGGCCGATCTCAAGTCCATCCGGCCTTTCCGACATTACGTATGCGTTTTCAAGAACCCTGTTATCAGGCAGGGTTATGTTACCGGCGGATGCCACGATGCAGAAAACTGCGCATATCGCGGCGGTTGTGCAAGTCAGGTATTTCATATGTTTAATCCTTTCCGATTATTATTTAATTTCATCCGGAATGTCGAACGCGGTGTCGCTGAGATCCTCGTCCCAATCGATCGACTCCAAGGTAAGCTCTGCAATCTTGCCGCCCGCCTCGGACATGATCTTCATCGGGAAATACATCCCGTCGGTCTTCTCATAGTCCATGAAATACCTTGTAACCTCAACAGTCTGATCTTCCGGACCGATATGCGTCTCTTCGGTCTTGATCACGAAGGATGTCTTCTTGTCCACATATATATTCAGGGGGGCCATGCTGTACATCGGCTTAGGCGTGCATACCAGCTTGTAGCAGGGCTTCCTGTTCACGACTTCCTCTCCATCCAGCTTAACCGACTCGAAGACGTCTTTGACCTTTTCCTTTGGCGACAGGAACACTATCTGGAATTTCAGATTGTCGAGTTCCTTCCCCTTTATCTCGCGCAAACCACCCTTAGTGGAAAACTCCCATCCCTGCTTGCCGTCACATCCCTTCATCAAAATGCCGTCCTTGGATTCGGCCCTGATACGGAGCTTGTCGGGGTACTTGATCTCGACTACCATCTTGCCGTCCTTGATCTTGGTGGAATCAATCTTGGAAGTGATGACCTGCGTCGTGATCTTTGATGAAAGACCGTCAGGGTCAATGGCCTTCCTCATATTGGAGAGAATGACATCCAGATCCCCTTCGGGCGTGCTCTGGCAGCTTGAAAGCAGCATGAGTCCGGACAGGAATCCGGCCAGCGTCAGCATTTTTCTCATAGTCAGACCTTTCTGTTTTTGGAAATTATTGAAATCCGTAAAAGTTAGCATGTTATGCAAAATAATCAAAGACATGTAATTCCCTGTAAAATGGAATTTATGTTTTAAAAACGGGCAAATCAGACTATATTTTTCACCATGTCTAAAAACGCATTAATTCCGGAGCTTGGTTAAATGAACATGAAAACAAACGCACAAGTTGCCATTATGATGGGGAGCAAGAGCGATCTTCCCAACCTTAAACGCGCTTTCGAAATACTGGGGGATTTCGGTGTGCCATACACCGCCAAGGTGATGTCCGCACACAGAACCCCGGTGGAAGCTGCGAAATTCGCAACCGAAGCCGAACAGAACGGCATCAAAATAATAATATGCGCCGCCGGCATGGCCGCCCATCTCGCGGGTGTCGTCGCCGCGCACACCACGCTTCCCGTAATCGGCATACCGATGGCCTGCGAACCTTTCAACGGACTTGACGCCCTGCTCGCGATGGTGCAGATGCCTCCCGGAATACCGGTGGCGACTGTCACTGCCGGCAAGGCCGGAGCCGACAATGCGGCGCTGCTTGCAATCTCAATACTTGCTCTTTCTGACCCAGCCCTCTCTAAGAAGTTGAAGGAGTTCCGCATTAAGCAGTCGGAAAAGGTCAAGGCAGCAGACAACGAGCTCCAGGAGATCCTGAGATCGGGCGGAATACTTAAATGAAAACTTTCCCCATCTGCCTCATGATTTTCCTGTCTTCAACCGTCTTTTGCATGGCGGAAGATCAGGACGCCGCCACCAATCCCCCTGCCACCACCCAGGAGAAACCTGCGCAGGCCGAACCGAAGGCCAGCCCGGACGAACTTCTGGTCAAGGCAAGTCCTTTCCGCAAGGAGACCCTCGCAAAAATAAACGAGATCCTTGCCGAAGTGGAGAAGAACTATCCGGTTGCGGTCGGGAAATATAATTCCGCCGACGAGGATAAGATCATCCGTGCCGTCGTCACATCCCTGAATTCCGGAATTGAATATATTACCGCAGGAACAAATATCCCGGAAGAACCGAAAAAGGAAATCACCCCTCTCACTGCAATAATTATCTCCTCCCAGAAAATACTCTATCAAAGGATAGATTCCTTCTCCCCGGAAACTTATGCGAAACTCAAGGATGACTGCGAAAACACTGCGAGACTCGCAAACCGTCCGATCGGTCTGCTCATGGATCTCAGGGACTGCCAGGGCTACGACTATGAAAGCTGCCTGAAATCGGTCGCATTGTTCTGCGCTCCGGAGAAAGTTCCGAAGGCCGAAGGCATGGAAATGCCGAAACGCGTTCTCAACATCCCGGTAATTGTGCTTGTCGGGAACAAGACAAAGGGCACCGGCGAGATTTTTACGCGGCTGATGTCCGAAGGCGGACAATGCCTGATTTCCGGTGGCGGTACCGCCGGCTGTCCGTTCATGAAGACGAAAGTCGTCCTGAAGTCCGGAAACATCCTGATGATTCCGTCTGTTCCAGAATATCTGTCCAATATCCCCGCCGCCCAGATTTCACCGGCTACGAGCGTCACACCATATCCCCAGATCGCCTATGAGAAGCTGTCAACTACCGCGGGCAGCGAGGAATCCGACAAATGCCTGCTCAGGGCGATAGACCTCCTGATCTGCCTTGAAGCGCTCCACAAGGAACAGAAGAAACGTGAAAGTCCTAAGCCTAAATAAGACGGACATTCCACAGGTGCTCCTATGCTGCACCGAGACGCTGTCAAGAAATGGTGCGGTCCTTCTTCTTCCGACTGAAACTGTCTACGGTTTCATGTGCCGATGGAGCGACCTCCAGGCCCGCGACAGGATTTTCCAGATCAAAAGGAGAAGTGCCGACAAGCCTTTCCAGATGCTCGCATCCTCAATTGCACAGGCTGAACAGGAAGGCCTGATACTTGAAGGGGAAGGGAAAATCATTGCCGAAAAATTCTTCCCGGGAGCATTGACGCTCGTGGTCAGGAACAGGAATGGCGGCACGACCGGCCTGCGTATACCGGATCATGAGCTCACGCTGAAACTCATCCGTGAAATAAAATCCCCGCTTGCGGCCACAAGTGCGAACATTTCAGG
>JANYBI010000717.1 GCA_025360875.1 Lentisphaerota bacterium | reverse complement strand
GGTGATGGAAAGGTTTAGAACTTACGGAGGCAGGTAAACTCGTTCTTGAAGTTAGGACAAAATCCGGTCTATTGTGTACTGTGCTCTTTGAAAATATTACGTTTTCGGTCAGGCACTAACTATAGGATCATTAACTCCGGCCATGTTTGCGGTAATGGGCAAGACCTTCAACCAGCACCTTCATGTTCTCCATAGGGACGCCGGGGGCGATGGAACTGGAGCAGCCTAGCATGAGGCCGGTTTTGGGACCTTTCTCGACCAGCCAGTTCAGCTGACGTTTGACGTCGGCCGGCTTGCCCAGCGGTAATGTGGTGGTTACTGAGACTCCTCCGATGATGAACATGTTGCCGCCGTCACGGGTTTTCATCTGGCAGATTCGCTCGTAGTCCATGCCATCCTCGTATTGGAATCCCTGGAAACCGCCCAGACCGCACTCGAGCAGCCGTGGCACCATCTGCATGAGGTTGCCGTCGCAATGCCAGATAAGCCTTATGCCTGCGTCAAGGAATGGACGGATGGATCTGGCGAAATGTGGGAACCACAGATTGTCGAGAGTTTTTATATCAACCAGGGTGCCGCGCGAATCGGCCATGTCATGATCGAGCCTGATTATCCGTGGCAGTTTGCCTTCGATGATTGCGCGGGCGGCGATGCGGTTGTGCAGGATGGATGCGTCGGCATGAATCTTAAAACCGCGATCAATTATCTCCGGATAGAGCGCGTATGTCATGAAATAGTTGGCATAGCCGTATTGACCGTATAGCAGTCCCGGGAAAGAGAAGAAGCCGCCATAGGGCGCCTTGAGCATGTTCGTGCCGAAGAGGCGTTGCGCCTCAACTTCGCCGTCAATACGCTTGCGTACCTCCGCGTCAGCGTTGACTTCGAGATCGCGGCCCCATTTCTCCCATTGCGGGAAGAGAATTTTCTCCATGTGCCCGACGACAGCCTCGGGGGAATCTATCAGCATGCCATCGCATACGATCTCTTCTGCTCCGGTAGTGGCGCCGTGTTCAGTATCATCGCCATATCCCTGGGCCTTCATGGTCAGCGGGTTCTCCGGAATCCACTGGTCGATGAAGCAGACTCCGGACTTGATCTGGAATTCACGGTAGACCCGGACAGGATCCTTTTCATAGCTGCCGGGAGGATTGCCGGAGATTGCCTCCAGATGCGACCACTGCATGTCGTTAAGCCCACAGGTTGGAATTCCCCTGGCCGGGCGCATAGCGATGGTATCGAGAGCCATTTCGGCATTTATCTGCCACTGGTCGGCAAAGGCATTGAAACCGATTGAGTTGCTCATATTATTCTCCACGTTTTTCTTTGTATATTTATCTTGAAGGAGCATCCCCCCAGTCCGGGACTTGCAATGTCTCACCGTCCTTCAATGCTGACTTATGCGCCATGGCTCCCATCACCATGTACCTGGACGCCTCCCAAATGTTTATGGCAGGCTGCCTTTTGCTGGTGATGGCGTCGACGAATTCATGGACGAGATAGGGATGGGAACCTCCATGCCCGGCGGGATTGAAATCCAAGTTCTGCAGATCTTCCTTCTTGACGTCCTTGTTCATCGCCTGCTTGAATGCGTTCTGGACTTCAAGAGGCAGAGGATCGCGCATTTCCTTGTCTGTCAGAACAGTATGACTGGGCTTTGGCAGTTTCTTCAAATCAATTTTCGCAAAGTCGGGACGTTTGATTTCATCCCAGCGGTTTTCAGAAAAGGTTCCGTTGGTGCCCATGATTCGGAAAGATTCCCCGTCATCGCCGAGAATTCCGGGGGATTCGCGCATTTCAGCGATCCTCACAGTTGCGCCGTTGCTCATCTTGAACAAAGCCACTTCATTGCTGAATTCATCGCTGGCGAAATGAGGATCTCCGGTCCTGTTCCTGTAACCATAGGAGGTCACCTTTTCAGCGTGGGCGTTCATTACGCAGACAGGACCGCATGTCGAATGCGTCGGATAGTGCATCGGTCCCCCTTTTCGGCCCTTGCCAAGATATTTTTTCATGATTTCATCATAGCCGCGTCCGGTTTTGCTTGAAGTCCTATCATACATGACTTGTCTTAAATTGCACCAGTTATCAACATCATGGCAGTATTCGCCTTCGGCATACACGAAATCGCCGAAACGACCCTCTTTGGCCATCCTGCGGCAGAACATGGCGTTTGGTCTGTAGTAGGTCGTTTCACCCAGCATGTAATAAAGGCCGGTTTTCTTGCTTGCATCGATCAGCCTGTCGCACCATTCCATGATTTCGTCATCATCCGGGATGGAGATGATTGGGACGGCGCTATAGACATGTTTTCCCGATTTCATGGCCTGAAGGCACTGTGGCGCATGCATCCAATGCTGTGTGATGATGACGAGTGCGTCGAAGTCCGCCCTGCAGATGTCATCCAGGGAGGAATAGGCGTCCCGCGGATTAAACTTGTCCTTGAAGAAAGGATCATTTGCGAATTTCGCAATCCGTTCCGGTTCCACATCGCAGAGACCCACTCTGTCGACAAGCGGATGGCTTTTGAAGAGATCTGCGAACGCTCCGCCGAATGCGCCCAGCCCCACCAACCCGATACTGATACCCATTTTCCCGTCTCCTTGTTTAAATTGAAATCAATATTATTCCAAGCAGTCCCATGGAAACTCCGAGTATTCCGGCAACACCGAATTTTTCCTTGAGCGCCAATGCGCTGTAGACGACCACCATCATTATGCATGTTCCGACCGCCAGCGGATAGACAATCGAAGACATTTTCACGGATTCCATGAGATCGAGGGACTTATACAGCGTGATCTGACCCGAGAGGACGAGGAGCGCATAGAGCAGGGAGAATATGAATGTCGCCTTGAAAGAGACCTTTGAGCCTTTGGAAAAGAAATATCCTGTCCAGAAGATGAAAGTGAACAAGGAAAACAACGGCACTCTTAACACACCCTTGTCCGACCAGCCGCTCCAGTGGGAGGGCAGGATGCTGAATATCTGTGAAATGCCGATCAGGAGGAACGCGGATATGGAAAGGGCAATCCATTCTGCGCCGCCAGCCTGGGTGCCAGAATTCAAATCGGAGGTATCCCGCTGACTTCCGATTTGCCTGAGGGAGAAAAGCAAGAGACTCGCCAGAATAAGGGCCGCGCCGGCAAATCTTGAAACGCCCATTTTCTCATTCCAGAAGAGGAACGCGAAAATAAAAGGAAGGATCATTGCGGATTGTGAAACCGCCCACGCGAACCCATGATGTCCGAGCTGCATTGCATTCCTCATTTTCAGGAAACCCAGATTGGATGTTGCCGCTACTGCTAGCATCACGAGAAGCAGTTCAAAAAGCCTGTAATTGGCGTCTCCCGAATATATTTTCCCGTAATCGGGCATGACGGCCAGGGAGAATGCGAGGATAAGTCCGGATGCCAAAAACATGAAAGAGGGGAAATCCATGTTTGTTTTTACAATCCGGCTTAAGGATATTCCCACGCCACCCCAGACGAGGCCGGTTAATAATGTCAGAGATATGCCTTGCACCGCGGGATTCATGTCAATTACCTTTGAATTATTATATAAAAGCATTAAAATATACCATGTTGTCCTTATAGAATGCCACGACGTAAAAGATAGAATTATTATAAATTTCAGAGATAATGGGATATGTTGAATTTTCTGCTGGTACATGTCGGTGAATACAGGAAGCCGGAAAAGCTCATACAGGCTGTCCATTGCCCATGGATCAGTTTTTATGTGAGCGGCATGAAGCATATGAGGGACTATCTTCCGGACGGGAGGCTGATAAGGGATGCCGGGCCTGATGAAAAACCTTATTTCGATGTGAAATTTCCCGGGATGAAAATTGATTTTGAATTTGGCAGGGGGCGTGAGAACTGGGTGCTGATGCTCGAAGACGTCTCAATCCGCGCATCATCCGACGGAAAATACGCCGAGATTCTCGAAGGATCCGAATGGGTCCGGGTTCCGTTTCATGTCGAGGTGCCGAACGAGCGGGTTGAAGGATGGCGGATGGAATTCCGCCGCATCCAGGATTCCTGGCTCAATCCAACTCCTCTGAACTCATTCCGGGCCCGGCTGGGGACCATGAACATATTGCGCTTCATGATAGACGGGCATCCCGATTCGCTTGGCTCCTCCCCTGAGGAAAAGCTCAAACGGCTTATCGACGAAGACTCCAGTTTTTCCAGGACCGTCCAGGAACTGAGCCGCGACTGCGGAATGTCGCCCGATCACCTGAGGGTGCTTTTCCAGAGGAGATTCCATATCTCCCCGCTTGCCTACAGGAACCAGAAACGCGCCACATATATTATGGAACTTGTCGCCAACAGCCCTTTGACCGTCAAGGAAATTTCAGCAAGTGCCGGGTTCAAGCATGTGTCCCATTTCTGCATGGAACATAGGAAGCTCTATGGAATCTCGCCATTGGAAGGGATAAGGAAATTTCGGAACGTCCGTGGAAAACTCCTATGAAATATTATTCATAAATTTTTGCCTGCAAAAATTTATCCGTAGACTTCGCGGTTCAGTTGTTTGAAGAATTCGTGCATGAAATCGGAACGCTGTCTGGCGACTTTGCGGCCGGTCTTGGTCAGCAGTTTTCCATGGATATGGCGGAGCTTGACGAGGTATTCGCGGTAGGCGGAATCTTCCGAACTGTATGAATCCGAATCCAGCGCCTCCTTTTCAGTATTGTGGAGTTTTGCGCCTATCCTCCCGGCGAAATGAAACGCTCTGCCAACTCCTACCGCGCCAATTGAATCCAATTTATCAGCATCATACACAATCTTCTCTTCTATAGTAAACGGACTATGTCCGCCGCGGTACCTGTGGGTCTTTACGCAGTTGCAGACCTTCCTGATGAACGCCTCATTGCGAAATCCGCAATCTCCCAGGAACTTTTCAGACATCTCGGAACCTATGACGGCATGGCAGAGCTTGCCTTTGCTCTTCAGTTCCTCAGGGCGGGCGATGTCGTGGAGAACTGCCGCCGCCTCGACGACTTGGATATCCGCCTTCTTCTCGCCGGCGGCGATTATCCTGGCGTTGTGCAGGACGCGGCGGGTGTGCTCAAAATCATGGCAGCCTGGCGCGGATTCCAGGCGTTTCCGGACGGCATCGGAAAGTTTTTTCAGTTTCTGGGAATAATTCATAAGAAACAAATATATCACCACTATAGGCACGAAGAACAAGTAAAACGCAAAAATTATGGGCTTATTGCGGAAATGTGGAAACCGGCGGTTTTGCTTGTCCTACTCTTGATTTTTCCGACGCGCTGATTATCTTTATAGGTTTGCTTAAGTCAAAGATCCTGTCAGTTATTAACTTAGCGTGGGGGCAACCTGTTTATGGGAAATAGGAAGACAATATTGCTGGCGGCGTTGGTCTTGCAGTTCCTATTTGTGAACGTGTACGCACAGCAGAAAATCGACAAGGTTGACAAGCTTGCCGATTTTGACAAGTATGTTGCCACTGGAGTCCCTAAGAACGCCACCCAGATCAAACAGTTTCTCGTCGGGCTTACGGAAGAGAACATCAAGGATTTCGACAATCGCCACAAGGGTTTTACCAACGCCTATACATTGATCTCCCCGAACGGCCGTTTCAAGATTGAAACCGACTGGCCGATTAAGGACACATTGAAGACCGCCAGCCTGATGGACGACTTCATGGAGATTTTCATGACGAATCTCGGGGTTGACAAGAAGGACATAATACAGTGCCAGGTCCGCCTTTACCGGAATCCGGAGGAGTTCTACCGCGTGGTGGCTTCCATGGGTATCGGCATGGGCGTCGGAGGCTGGTTCCGCGCCGACCAGTGCATGATAATCGGTTTCATGAAAGAAAATCCGTTTTTCGGCCATGAGACAACGCTGATCCATGAGTCTACCCACTTGTCGAATTTCCTGCTGATGAGGAAGTGGAAAAATCAAACCGTAATGCCGACATGGCTGAACGAGGGGCTGGCAGTCTTTTTCGAATCATCCTTCCTGCCATGGTCTGACAAGCTGGAATTGGGCCGCCACGCATTTGCACGGCTGGTCGGAGTGAAAAACAAGATAAACGATCCTACGATTCCAAAGGACAAGAGGTGGTCCGACCTCAAGACGCTTATGGACACGCAGGGGATGATTCCGGGCGAAGCTTACGGCGAATGCTGGGTCATGGTCCATTATCTCTGCTACAGGTATGGCGATTCAAAGAAAAAACCTTTTTCGGAATTCAAGAATTTCTGGAGCAGGGTCTATCAGGGGAAACTGGTCGGGAACTATAAGGACTTTGAAGCATTCGTCAGGGAAAGATCAAAGCAGAGCATGCCGGAATTCCTTGAAGACGTGATCGCTTATGCGAAAGAGCTGAGCCTGCCTACCGTGTATATGGCGGACGGGAAGACCAAGGTCGAATGGGAACTTACATATCCTGACAATGCCACCGCTGAAGCCAAAGCCCAGAAGCCCTGGTACATAAAGATCAAGAACCAGGAACTGATGAACTCTGCAAATGAAGATATTGCAGCAGCCTCCCTGAAGCAGGTCAAGGACGGCGGTGCAGGCGGCGCTGGAAACGCCGGCGGCGAAGAGCTGGCGGCAGAATACAAATCTTTCTTTGATCCTAAAAAGGAAGACAAGCTTTCCATGCTCGAACTCGACAACAAGACCGGAACCATCAGTTTCGAGGGGGACTTTTTCCAGATCGACGATACCAGCGGCGTGCAACCGAGCGAAGTCAGGCTGAAAACCGCCGACACTGCTGAAGCGGTGCTTGGATTCCGCATCATACTGGACAAGGGGTCGGCGGGGGTCCGTTTCGGCGGAGAAAAAGGCAACTTCTATTCGGGCTACTATCTCGGTATTTCAAACGGAGGAGCAACCCTTACGGATCTTACTGGTTTGAGGAAAGCGCTTGAGGAGGCGAAGGATGACAATGCCAGGCGTGAGGCCCAGAATAAATACACTACTTTTTCAATGGTGAACCTGGTTCTCGGCAAGGAATACCGGTTAAATGTCAAGATAAAGGACAACGCCTCCGGTATCTACAATGAAGAGAACGGCGCAATGATCGTGAGTTTTAAAACTGCAGATCTTAAGCCGGGGATTCTGGCTCTGCATGTCGAGCCGGCTTCCAAGATGCGTTTTACAGATCTGAAGGCCAAGAAACCATAAACAGGAGATTCCAATGATAAAGTTCCTCTGGGCCGTATGGCGCCTGCGCCAGGCGGCAAAGCTTTTTCTGCTGCAGATTCCGATGGTGTTTCTGATCATCGTCTTTGCTTTCATCGGGGCCGGAGCCTGCGCGAAAGATCAGACAGGCGATAAGAATGATGCCAAAAAGGACGGTAAAGGCGATGAGGCGGCCCAGCCGGCTTTCAATCCCTTTGCGAAAAACAAGTACATCCAGCCGTATCCTCCTGACAAGTTCGGTTACATGATCGACAACACCAAGCTTGTCTACAAGGGCACATATTCATTCGAGACCAAGTTCAACGACAAGCTTTCGGTCAAACAGGAAGGGGAGGATCTCTTCATTGATTTCTGGTTCAAGAATCCGCAGATGATGGAGGTGCAGACCGGAAGCAAGCACGGAATCGGTACGCTGAACGAGGAACTGAAGCTGTTGCAAGCCAATCCGAAGGATAATAAGGAGAAGATCAAGCGCATAGAAAGCACCATCAAGATCCTGAAGGCCAGCATCAGAAAAGTGGACAAGTTCGACGGTTTCCGCTATCAGTTCAGGCATCCGACGAAATATTACATCATCCGTGACAATGTTGAAACGGACGCCACGAAGGCGCTTTACGAGACGGCGACGCTCGGATATATCCATAAGATGCAGGAAACGCAGATTGACGAAACCGGACTTATGACCGAAGAAGGCGCCATACTTGTTGCACGCGATGAAAACAAGGACAACGGCATCGGTGGCGCCGGAAACAGCATCGCCTGGTGGAACCAGATATTCAACCATTGGTGGAAGCTAGAGGAATTCCCCATGCTGCCTCCGGACATAGACTATATCCGCGCCAGAAGATACTTCCTGGTGGAATACGTCCAGGCTGACTGGGAAGTGGTATACGAGCAGGCCAAGCGTGAAAAAAGCATGGACCCCGTTGAAGCCTTCTGCAAGCAGTGGTACGGGAAAGCGCTGAAGGAAATGTTCCCAAACCTTCCGGACTATTCCTGGAAAACGATCAAAGCGGTTGTGGAAGCCCTCAAGCAGGCGATGAAAAAGGAGGACGATCGCTATAGGGACTGGGTTAAGGGCGAATACAAGGACAAGTATCTTTCGAAGGAGAATTTATACGCCGGCAAAAAAGGCACACGGCATCTGGAGTCCGAGGCAATTTCCGTCAATGACAAGGGCGTGCTCTCTTTTCAGAACAACGAATGCGAATTTATCGACAAGGAAACTGTCGAAGTGACTGGCCTGGACGGAAAACCGGTCAAATATATGAACACCCTGCATTTCCGGAGGACAGTCAGGCTGGACAGCCTGAATATGCCTACCCTGGACGTTCCTATCAACAAATGGCAGGAGGATATCTGGTTTGATACTCAGAAAAATCTAACGGTCAAGCATGATTTCGTCGTGGATTTCGGTGCCCATTTCACACGTCAGATGCAGGACGGCAAGGGCGGTGTTGAGACTATCAGGGAGTTTTATGACAGCACGCTCAAGTTCACCCTGGATCTCGTTGAAAAGTCGTTGGCTGGCGACAAGTCGACGCGCAGCAAGGAACTCACCACTCTCAAGAACATTGTCGACTCATACAACCATGCGATAGGGCCGGAATACAAGAGCGTACTGGATAGGCTTGAAAAGTTCAAGGCTGACTACGCGAGCGGAGCAAAAAATTATGAATTCAACGTTCCGATAGATATTCTGACAAAGCAGTGTACGAACATGGTTTCGATCTTTTCCCAGTACAAGGGATTTAAGAAATACCAGCAGATCAATCCGGATGAGGATTTCTGCACATATGTTCCCGAAGACTTCAATCCGTCTGAAAAATACGGGCTTATCGTATTTCTGCCGGATGAGAACGACAATATGGAGGCCAGGGTGAAGGAATGGTCTTCTTTTCTTCTCGGCAAAAAACTGATTGTGCTTGGATTTAAGCCGCAGGCGAACAAGTATAGCCATATGTTCGGACAGACGTCAAGCAATCTCTACAATATAATACGCTCGATCGGGAGCACCTATAACATAGATCCGAAACGCCGTT
>JANYBI010000450.1 GCA_025360875.1 Lentisphaerota bacterium | reverse complement strand
CGACAGGGGCAACAGGGGCATGGCGTTCCAGAAGGCGATCGAGACCGACAAGATGCCTCTTGGGATTTTCTACGAAAATTCCGGAAAGGCGACTTTTGAGGACAATGTGATATCGCACGGGAAAGTCGTTCCGCCTCTTTATAGATATGAGACGGATTACGAGAAGCTGAAGGATTTGATCGGGAAATTCAAATAAAGGGAAGTAATCATGAACAGCTGCAAGCTTGCTGAGAAGTCTTGTGTTCCATGCCAGGGCGGTGTCGAACCGCTCAAAGGCGAGGCGATATGCCTCCTGGCGAAAAAGATATCGCCTGAATGGAAGGTCGTTGACGAACATTGGCTCGAAAGGCAGTTCAAGTTCATAAATTTTGTCGAGGCACTGAAGTTTGTAAACAAGATCGGCTGCCTGGCGGAAGTGGAAAAACACCATCCCGATATCCAGCTGTCATGGGGCAGCGTGAAAGTGCAGATATATACGCACAAGATAAACGGCCTGCATGAGAACGATTTCATTCTGGCCGCAAAGATAGACAAGCTCCCTCTGGGAAATGGGATCTGAGGAATGCTAGAGCCTCCTCGAAAAGGTAATGCCAAAATGAAATTTGTCTTAAAAAGTAACACAGACATTCCTGTCTGTAGGTTTAAATTTCATTTTCCGTCACAGACCATCCTTCGCTAAGAGGCTACGGCACGGCACACAGGAATGTCTGTGCTACCCCCTTTTCAAGCAACGACTAGCTAAAAGGATGACAGCAATGAAGTTCTGAATGACTGAATAACTCTGAAGGGAGTTGACCATGGTGCATCTCAAATATCTTATCATAGGCGGCGGCATGACCGCCGACTCGGCAGTTCAGGGTATCCGGAAGGTCGACCCCGCTGGAACGATCGGCATCATCAGCGCTGAAAAGGACAACCCCTACAATAGGCCTCCTCTTTCCAAGGGGCTGTGGAAGGGCAAGCCTCTTGACAGCATCTGGCGGAAGACCGAAGGTCCGGGCATAAAGCTGTTAAAAGGATATACTGTAGAAAAAATTGATCCTGTGAACAGGCAGGTCGTCGACAATGCTAACAGGAGATTCGCATATGAAAGGCTCCTTCTGGCGACAGGCGGCAGTCCGAGGAAACTTCCTTTCGGTGGCGATGATATAATATATTTCCGGACACTTGAGGATTACCGGAAGCTTAGGGCTCTCTCTGAGAAGGCGGAACGTTTTGCGGTCATCGGCGGTGGTTTCATCGGGTCGGAGATCGCCGCGGCGCTTGCCATGAACAAGAAGGAAGTCACCATGATCTTTCCCGAGGCCGGAATAGGCGATCGTGTTTTCCCGCGCAGTCTTTCAGAATTCCTTAACAACTATTATCGTGAAAAGGGAGTCAGGGTACTGGCCGGTGATTCGATCACGGGTTTTGAAAAGAAGGGCGATAGTTTCGCTCTCAGAACAACTCAGGGGCAGGAGATCTTCGTTGAAGGTGTGGTTGCAGGTCTCGGTATAGAGCCGAATATAGGGCTTGCCACACAGTCTGGAATAAATGTTGGGAACGGGATTCCCGTGGATGAATACCTCTGCACCAGCCAGCCGGACATCTTTGCCGCAGGAGATGTCGCGGAATTCTACAATCCGGCTCTCGACAGGAGTATCCGGGTCGAACATGAGGACAATGCCAACATGATGGGGTTGGCGGCGGGATTGAACATGGCCGGCAAGTTTGAGCCGTATCATCATCTGCCTTATTTCTATTCCGACCTTTTCGAGCTTGGCTACGAGGCAGTAGGCATGCTTGATTCAAGACTGGAGATCCGTGCCGAATGGATCACCCCCAACCTGAAAGGTGAAATCCATTACCTGGAGAACAATAGGATACGCGGGGTGCTCCTGTGGAATCTCTGGGACAAGATTGAAGATGCGCGAAAGCTGATCTCGCAGGGAAAGATTTAATTGAAGGTTCCCTGAAATATTTAAAAAGTTAACCGGAGGAGGCTGCTATGAAAGTGGTAATTGACAGGGAAGCGTGTGTAGGATGCGGATTATGCGTGGAAGCATGCCCGCAGGTTTTCGATCTTGATTCTGAAAACAAGGCCGTGAGCAAGATGGATACGGTTCCAAAGGATATTGAGAAAGCTTGCAGGGACGCGGCGTCAGAATGTCCGGTTGATGCCATAAAGTGCGAGTAAGTCCGGCAGCCATTCAATCAAGCCAGTTGTAAAACTCGCATGTTCAGGAATCAGGTTCCGGGCTGAAGTGGGTAGGTGTCCTCCTGATGAAATCCCCCACAATCTCGTCGAGCTTATCGTCAAGAATTTCCTTGCTCTCGGATGTCTGTTTCAAAAGATGCCTGATAAGGTTTTTGTCTTCCACCTTTACGTGGTTCATAACCCAGCTGACTGTCAGGTAATTCAATTTTATCGCCAAATCATGCGTATTGCCGTCTGCCTTGAGGGACATCTCCAATCCGTTTATTTCCTCGCGGAAGGAATTATGCGATATATGGTGCATGGTGTAATGCGGATATGAATATTCGAGCATCGCCGCCTCCTCGAGGTAGAAATGCTCGCATATGTAGCAATTGAGGAATTTGAACGAATCGGCAAGAAGTCTCCTGTCCACATTTCTCATTGAACTGTCAAGGAGCCTGTTCACAAGCTCGATGAATTCCCTGTGCTGCCAATCTATGAGCTTTATTCCGGTTTCGAGTTCGCTCACCCATTCTATGTCTTTATGTACCATTCTCCAATTCCCCGGTCCAATGCGGATTTTTAAGTTAGGAGATAATCTGCCACAAGCCGCCGACTCTTCAATGGAACCTCTGAATTTTCCATCTGCTATTACTGTCTCGCAGGCTACAGCATGCCGTGAGAGAAACCGGAAAGATTAACCACAGAGAAATACTGAGTCAGGTAGAGTCACAAAGGGAATATTTGCTTGTCGTTCTCTTTTAGGACGACAAGAGAAGGATGAATGAGGAAATAAAACAAATCCATTTGGTTTACCCGCCTATGGCGGCGGCGTAAGATGCTCCGTGCCCTCTGTGGTTAGTCCCCTATTCCATTGGTTGCAAGATCAAGCGCGGATTTCAAATCCGACCGGCCGGTCCGTTCAATTTCCTCGCGCAGGACAGCCATCGCGTCGCGTACCTGCCGCAGTCCAGTTTCCCTCTCCCCCATAGTTATAAGGAGAAGCCCTCTGGAAATCCTGCCCTTGGCAAGATCGCCGGCCATTTCACGCTTGCCTTCCGTGTTCACCAGGCGTTCCCGTATCTCGATGACACGATCATACAGGGCGGCCGCAGAAGCATTGTCCCCAGCCTTGGCTGTGATCTCGGCCTTGGTCGCATATGCCATCGCAAGCCTGCCGGCCAGATCGCCGAAGATGACCGCGATCTCGCCGAAG
>JANYBI010000448.1 GCA_025360875.1 Lentisphaerota bacterium | reverse complement strand
GGAGAAAACTAGGGAGAAAACTAGGGAGAAAACTAGGGAGAAAACTAGGGAGAAAATCCTGAATCTCATCAGAAGCAAGCCGGAAATAACAACTATGGAATTGTCGGAGAAGCTTGGACTCTCCGTTAAAGGCGTGGACTGGCAAATCACTAAGTTGAAAAAAGAGAACGTCATTCGTCGTGTCGGCCCCGCCAAAGGCGGCCACTGGGAAGTCATAGAGCAAAAGGAATGAAAAGATGGAAACCAGCAACACGACAAGGTTTAGCAAGTATGTTGTAGAAGGGTTGGTGGAAAGCCAATTGCCGCGCATCCCTTGATAAATATCCCGCCTCGGATTAAGTTGCATAGATTATGAAAATCAGAAAGGGACACATAGAATAACAGACTAGTTTAATCACATATTTTTAGCGTTCATCGCTGTATTGCTTCTCTAGAAAATTACGACTTTTCAAATGCAAGAAGCAGACAACGAAGAACGCGCCCATCAGGGTGCGTTCTTCTTGGTTGTACTTCTTGCATGGGGTGTCGTAACCCTTCTAGAGAGGTGCAAACTTGGAGTCCGCGCCCTCTCTTTTGGGAATTTGCGGAATCCGCAACCTCAAAAGGCCGTTATGTCCGCGAAGGAAGCGAAAGCCAGAATCAAAATCAATAAGCTGCTTGAAGATGCCGGATGGCGTTTCTTTGATGACTCGAACGGATCTGCCAACATCATTCTGGAACCCAATGTCAAACTTGTCCAGTCACGGATTGACGCCCTTGGCGAGAACTTCGAGAAAACATCCAAGGGCTTCATAGATTTTCTCCTACTCGATGAAAAAGGTTTTCCATTGCTTGTCCTTGAGGCCAAATCCGAGGACAAGAATCCGCTGTCCGGAAAAGAACAGGCCCGCAAATATGCCAAATCCCAGAACTGCCGCTTCGTCATACTCTCCAACGGTAACCTGCATTATTTCTGGGACTTGGCGCATGGTAATCCCTATATCATATCACGTTTCCCAAAACCAGATTCCATTGTCGGATACAGCAGTTTCAATCCCAACCCCGAACGTCTGGCGACAGAGCCAGTTGCCTATGACTATATCGCTCTTACTCAGAATCCCGGATACGTCAATGAAGCCGGATGGAAGAATGAATCGGAACGACCCGAGTTTATCGAAAAGAACAAGCTTCGCTTCCTGCGTGACTACCAGCTGAGGGCGGTGAAATCAATTCAATCCGCTGTCAGCGAGGGGGCAAGCCGTTTCCTGTTTGAAATGGCAACAGGTACCGGGAAAACCTTGATAGCCGCCGCAATTATAAAACTGTTTCTCCGTACAGGCAATGCCCGTCGTGTCTTGTTCCTAGTTGACCGTCTTGAGCTGGAGGATCAGGCAAACAAGACATTCCTCTTCAGTTCAGCCATGCCTTCCTCTAGGGTGACGAACTTCGTGCCGGTGCGGTCAAAGACATCACGGATCTTCTTATTGTTGAAATCAAGGTTTTCGCTCACCGAATAAAGTGCGTATAGCGAAGGATCCATGAAGGGGCGTTTTAGATTCAGGACATCAGAGATCAAGGATACGCAGGAGGCAATCATCAATCCAGTCCACATCGGAAGAAAAACTGTCCGATGCTTTTTACCGCCAAGGTATATATCCGAGACCATCCTATAGAAGTCATCCATACTTGTACATTCGTCATCAAGTATGTTGAAGGCTTGTCCGGACATCTCGGGTAATGTGGCAGCAAGATAGACTGCAGAGGCGACATTCTTCACATGGGCAAGCGGCCATCTGTTTTTACCTTTCCATCTTCCAAAATGAAGGATGAAGGGGGATGTTTTGAGAAAATCGACGATCCTGGGAGTGAGGGTTCTGTCGCCTATGCCCCATACCTGGGCAGGTCTTATGATCGTATATTTGTCCCTTGAAAGATTTTGACTGATCCACTTCTCTGAACGGATCTTGTATTCTGGATAATAGTTTCCTGTATTGTTTTCAAGAGAAAGTGATTCCTCCGGTTCGCCGTTGAAATCTTTCATCCCATAGACATCGGTAGTAGAGATGAATACGAACCTACCGGTATTGAAGTGTGTGGCGAGTCGCGCCATTCCGATAACAGCTTCATAATTTGTCTTCCTGAATTCGCGTCTCCACCCGGTGTCCGACGCACGTCCTGCGCAATGGAGAACCACGTCAAGGCGCTGACCACGCCTCCCGACCTCCTCTTCAAGGGATTTACTGATGTTCCCGCAATCTGTAATGTTGCCTCTGATTATCGCCAGCTTCTCTAATTTTTCAAGGTCTGCGAGTTCCTTTGTCTCCCTGCTGTGAACAAGGGCGAAGACGAACCACCCCTTATTAACAAACTCTCTTACAGCATATGAACCAATAAAGCCGGCGGCACCTGTTATGAAAACACTCTTCATCATATTATGCCGTGTTTCTTTCCGAGTTCAGCGAAGACCGAAATGCAGTAGTCCATTTCCTGCCTTGTAATGGAGTTCATGATACTTACCCTGAGCCGGCATTCTTTCCTCCTAACAGCCGGGAATGTAACAAGATTAGTGAAAATTCCGCGTGTTCTCAGATCGTTATGGAACACCGTCAGTTTCTTCTCGTCCCCTATGATTACGGGTATTATGGCGGATTCAGTATCCCCGGTGTCAAATTTAAGTTCCTTGAAAGCGGACAGTATATAGTTGATGTTGTGCCATAGCTCGTTACGGCCTGCTTTGTCTTCCTTGAGCATCTTGAACACCTCGATCAATCCTGCGATGACAGGTGCGGGAATGCTTGTAGAGAAGAAATATGTCCTGGCATAATACCGCAGGTAACGTATGAGCTTTGCCGTACCGACACAGTAGCCCCCAATTCCACCCGGAGTCTTGCTCAATGTTCCGCAAAGGACATCTATCTTATTTGAACATCCGAATTTTTCAGCGGTTCCTCTGCCTGTCGCCCCCACTATCCCAAGTCCATGTGCATCATCGACCATGATTCTGGCATTATGCTTTTCCGCGAGCGCCACGATCTCGTCGAGCGGGGCAAGATCGCCGTCCATTGAAAATACGCCGTCTGTTATGATCAACCTTCCTTTACTGGAAGGGCTAATCTTTCCCAATGTCCTGTCGAGATGAGTCATGTTCCGGTGGAGATAGATCTTTATATCAGCACCAGAAAGCCTGCATCCATCGAAAATAGATGCGTGGTTGGCTGAGTCGTTGATTGCAACGTCTCCGGAACCGCACAACGCAGAAATAGTACCGAGGTTTCCGGAATATCCGCATGGAAAAATGATAGCGTCCTCATTCCCGTAAAAATCAGCAATTGACACTTCAAGTTCCCTGTGCAGATCTGTCGTGCCTGCATACAGTGAAACAGCCCCCATGCCATATCCGTATTTCTTACACGCTTCAATGCTGGCGTTTATAACGCGCGGGTGGGTGGTAAGAGACAAATAGGAATTGGAACCCAGCATTATGACCTTGTGCCTGCGGTTGTCCTTCTCCAGAATTTCGGTCTCGTGCGAGGGGGGACCGAGGATCTGCAGGCCAAGGCCGTCAAGATAGCTTTCGGGATTTTCTTTCAAGTATTTGTCCAGGGCGATGACTTTGTCAAATATGTCTTTCTCTCCGTTCCTAGGGACAAAATCCTCAAAGCATTTTTCTATTTTCATATTTTCCGGATCATTCAGGCCCATCCTCAAACTCTCCTTTTCTTCTGACGGCAGCAGGTTTCTTCATCAGTATCGCAATATACTGTACATAGATTGCAATTCACGCACAATGACCTTTCTGAAATTCCATTGCGGATCCTTTCGGCAAAATCGGGTTCGCAGATGAATGGCCTGCACATCGCCACGCCATCAAGCCTCCAGGTACGGAGACATTCCTCCATGTCTGTCAACGATCTTATCCCGCCGACAGGTATGACAGGAAGTGAGATTTCCTTCCTGATGGCTCCGGCGGCCTTGAAGTTGTAGCAGTCCTCATATTTTATCAGACGAGAAAGATATCTCTTTAGAAACAGAATCTTCCATGACTTGAGCAAAAAGGGATGAAAACTTTTGAAAATCGGATTTATCCGCATGGCGAGATCCGTCGGGCAGGCACCCCGTATTATGTTAAAGGCATATTCCATTGTGCCATAACTGATCTCGACGGCATCAATCTTCAGCTCCTCAAGTTTTTTAACGGCAGCTATCGTACTGTCAAGAGTTATCCCCGGGCTGGTATCATCCGCCGCACTCAGCTTCACCAGGATTGGATAGGTGTCTCCGCATTTCCTGCGGACAGCATGAATTACATTCTCCAGGAAAAGTGTCTTGTCGCCCCAGCGGTCCTTTCTCGTGTTCGTCCACGGAGAAAGGAACTGATGGATCAGATAGCCGTGTGCGGCATGGATTTGCACGCCGTCAAATCCAGCCTCCTTTGCACGGAAGGCGGCGGCGGCGAAATCCTCTATAATCCTGAGTATGGTATCATTATCGAGTACACGAACCTTCTGCCTGAAATAACTACATTGGTGTGATGACACTCCGAGCACCGGCATGCCGGTCGCCTCGTGACGGGTTTGGCGTCCGGTATGGGCAAGCTGCATGAAAAGAGATGCTCCTCCGGAAGTCTTTTTAACACTTGAGATCACCTTGCCCCAAGATGTGATCTTCGAATCGGAATCCATACCGCACTGGTGCGGCTGCATGGCTCTTCCATCGGCGGAAACAAAACAGAAACCGGTGATGATCGCTCCGACCCCTCCCGAGGAAAGTTCCTTGTATGTTTGTTCGAGCTTTGGGAGTGGATGACCGTCCGGATCTCCTAGCCCTTCATATGTCGCGGAACGGAAAATACGGTTCTTCAGCGTGATATTCTGCAATGCGAGAGGTGAGAAAAGCATATCTTTTGCGTATTCAGGATTCATGCACCCTCTTGATTGGTGATCTTATGGGATAGACTGATGACGTCTTTCATGTATTCATCCATGCTGGCATAGTTTCTCGGTGAAGGCAGGACGTCTTCAAGCTTGTATGGCGGTTGACCTTTGCCGGACAGGAATAACCCTGAATTGCAACCGGCATCGGCAAGAGCTGTCCCGATCCGTGTTATTGGGAGGGCTGCAATTTCCTTTGCCGCTTTCGGTGGGAGTTCAGTGTCTGACGTGAAAAGCAATTCATATTCGCCGGCTCCTCCCACAAGTCCTGCTACCGCAGGAATCCCTTTCGCCATGGAAAAATCCACCAACCTTTTGGAATAAGGCAGGGAGTCCAGGCTGATTTCAAATCTTATGGAAGGATTTAGTCTGCGGAGGATGTCCAGCGCATCAAGCAATCCACCGCTTGTATCAATGCCTGCTGATGCGTTTTCCCTTATGAATGAAGCCTCGTTAAGCCTCAGTTCGAAGCGCGGGGAGGCAGTCCTGCAGAATGCCGCCAGATTTGCGTCGCCCAGTGTTCCCGTGATCCACAGAGCCTGTTTTCTGGCTGGGATGATACGCATTATAGGGCTTTTTGAAAGAACAGGCCCCATTGCAAATCCGCAATAGCGCCAGGTGTCTGAGCGTCCAATGTCGCCTCCGCATAGGAAGCATCCTGATTTTTCAAGAACCTGTCTTATGCCATCTGTCATTCCATCAAAGAATTTTGTGTCGTCCATGTCAGGCAGGGAAATGGCATGCATGAAAAATTCCGGCTTGACGCCTGCAGCCAGCAGGTCACTTATTGTGGCGGTTGCAAGATTTGCTCCGAGTGCGCAGGGATCATCTGATGTGAAAAGATCCTCTCCAGGGCTGAACTCGTCAATTGTCAATCCCCATGGTGCCCCCCCAATCTCAATTATCTCAGCGTCGCTCTCGAACAATCCGTTCCGCTGGAGTCCGGAACGGCTGAACTTCCCGGCAATTTTCCTTATAAGCTCATATTCAGTCATATCCCCCTCCGATTAATTTTATTTTCCTAGGAAGTATTTCTATACTCACCGGAGTGAATCCCCTCGGATCGCCGTCGAATTCAATTTCACATCTGGATTTCGATCTAATGCTGACATTCGAACACGGCTTGATGAAAATGTCTTTTGAAATTGCCATGTTCCCTGAATAAAGGCCCGGTATCAGGCGCAGTAGTCCGAGCCTGTCCCTTCCCGCAACTATCATGACAAAGAGCCTGCCGTCGTCAGGACTGTTGCCGAGATTCAATTTAAGTCCTGATGCAATATGGGGATTCTTCAGAACGGAAATATTGGTGACGCCTTTCATCAGGCTGAACGCTCCGTCAATGGACAGTTCCATGTCATACGATGGGTTCTTGGCAAACGCCTTCAGCAATGAGGTAAAGGTTCCGATCTTGTCGCCCATATACCTTCTCATCCTGTTGGAAAATTTCGCCACCGACGCGCCGATTCCTATGTTGCAACTGCATGCGAAATGAGATAGTCTCTCTTTCCCTTCATTGTCCTCATATGAAATCATGGCTACATCTATCATCCTTGATTTTCCGGACAGAAGTGATTTTACAGCTTCTGCAGGTTTGACCGGTATCCCATGGAAACGGCAGAAATCGGGACTTGTTCCCGAATAAAGTACACCAATGGAAGTATCGGGATTGCCGGACTGGACTGTTCCGTCAATGACTTCATTTATTGTACCATCGCCTCCGGCGGCAATGTGGACATCATATCCCTTCGAGGAAGAAGCGATGTCAAATGCATGGCCTATGGCGGATGTTTCAACACAGGTGAAAGCAACTCCGGCATCAGCAAGGCTTTTTACCCAGAACTTGCGCATGTTGCTGGACTTTCCCGACCTTGAGCCGGGATTCGATATCAGAAGCATTCTCATTTGTATATCCCGAGCCGCTTATAGACGGGTGTTTCTTTCCCCCTAACCCATCCTGAAACAAGTTCCTTCGTATATTCCCATGGCAAAGGAGTATCTTTGACACCATATTTCTGCATGAGATCATGGATCGCAGAGCCCTGAGTGCAGCATAACCAGTCACAGCATGGAACTTTGAAGTACGAACGCATTCTGGCAAGAATTCTGTCAAACGGCTCATCATTTACGTTCCCGAAGGAAATATTCAGGAACTCACATGGCTGTACCTCACCGTTTGCATTTATGTAGAACCTGTCGGACGCGCCGGAAGTGCAGCCGAGGACTTTTTCAGATTCCTCGAAGACTTGGACGGAAAGGCAGGGATAGTCCTTTTTACTGGATGAATTATACCGGACATGCTCCTTTTCCAGGAACCTGATAATTTCCAGATCGTTCTGCATCTGTTCCTTCTGCGCCATCCATTTGCCGGCAGGCTTGGGATGGATGAGCTGGACATAGTCACAGCAGAGATACTTTGAAAGATCCATTAGCTTGTCAAGCTTACCTTCAAGCAACTCCTTCTCGGAAAGGACGCTGTTGATGGCGGTAGCAAATCCGCGGGACTTGAACATTTCAAGGGCGTCACATGCTTTCTTGAACGAACCCGGTACTCCTGTAAATTCATCGTGGGTATTCGGGTTTGCCGAGTGGATTGAGACCATCACACCAAGCATCCGCACTGATTTGAGCCTATCAAAGACACCGGGGACAAGCCCGTCCCCCGTAGTGTTCACCCATATTTCAGCCCGATCATCAATTCCTTTGAGAAGCGCCTCCAGGCGATCGAGCTGAATCAGTGGTTCCCCCCCTTCAATATTGAAATACGCAACGCCCGCATCTTGCATCAGCCTTGCAGTATCGACCATCATCTTTTCGCTCATGTCCTTGCCGCGGTCATTCCTCTGATAGCAATGGATGCATTTATATCTGCACGCCTTGGTCATGGAAAACACGACAGTTGTCGGGCCGGGAGGGCGCATGATCAGCTTGCTGTCAAGAACATGGAAAAACGCCTTTGAGGGGTAGGCAGGAACGTAGAGATCTATCTTATATCCGGTTGAGACCCTGACAGCCTTGTTATGCCTGAAGGCAAGGAGAAGGACAGATGACCGTCGCAGGAACCTGAAATAATCCACGGGACTCCATCCAAGTTCCCTTATCCTTGCCGCGTAATGGAATGTGACATGCAGGGATATCCTAAAATATAAGATCCACTTATATATTCCAGTTTCAGATTGAAACACCTTCATGATTTTGCGTCCTTGTATAAGTCAAAGAGGAAACCGATAAAGACGTAGCTCACACATAGGAGATACAGGGCCAATGTACCGTTGAATATTGCAATAAGTGTTATCTGGCCAGCCACGCACGCCCTAATATTTATGACAAGGCTGAAATAGGTCCTTTCACCGAAAGGATGCCGGAAAAAAAGTATGGCTGTCCAGAACTGCATGAAAATGGTCATGATCCCGCAGAATACGAAATCCCTCATGAATAGTATGTCTTTCGCCGGAAGCCATTCCAGATACATGAACGCAAGAAAGAGCAGAGAAGGGAGGAATGCGCCAAGGACTCCGACATATCTTGCTATATTTAGGCCGTATTTGACAATGAAGGTCTTCTTACCGGCGCTCTTGTCGCCACTGTAGTCCTTGAAGTATGTGTAATATGTCATCAGTCCGTTCAGGACGGCCACAAGGATGAAGACGCATATCCTGTTGCTGGTGAAGACGGGATAGGAAAGCGGACCTGCCGCAAGGAAACCATATGCCGTGCACATGGCGATTGAGAGGCCGAATATTATGTTTCCTATCAGCGACCAGGCCTTTGCATATTCGTAGAGGATGTTCAATCCTACGCCTAAGAACAGTGGCAGGACGCACCATGGATTTAAAAACCATGAAAATACGGCCACGAGAATCAGGAAGAAAATTGTGACAAGCATTGAAATATTCGGGTCAAGCTCGCCTGTCACCATGGGCCTGTTGGGGGCGTTTATCCTGTCTTCCGGCAATCCGAAATAGTCATTAACGATCTGGTTTATGCCCCAGCTAAGGAAAAGCAGTACCAATATGAAGACGCATCTCGCATAGTTGAACTGCCCGCGCTCACAGAAATAATAATATGAAAGACCTATCCAACCGGCGATTCCTGTTATGAAGGCATAGTAGAGCCTCATCGACTTTACATAGGCGAAACTGAATTCCAGCAGATCAAATTTCTTTGAATTCATCATTATAACCGCATATGGGCCTTTTTATGTACATCTACTAAACTATACATCACAGATCAAAATCCATGATGATCTTTCTGGAAAATATATTGAATTTTTCTGCACTCTTCACTTCAAACATATTATTGTGTCAAAGATTAGGCAAAAATGAAAAGAAAGATTGTTCATGTCCGCCTTCTTAAAATGCTACGGCGTGACAGGCCGTTCAAAAATTCTTCTTGAGATTCCAAAAATCTTCCATCCTCCGGTGGCGGATGAATTTTTAAAGTTCCCCTGATTTCATAACCGAATATTTAGCCGGCAAGTTGCTGGCGTCCAGTTGATGCTGGCAGGAAATGCAGAGCTGTATCCAGTCAGCTTTTATTTACAAATTATTTTCCATGGAACTCTTGACAAATGGATTAATATACACTATTATACATATCAGATAACATTTGTGTATAATGATTATAGGGACCTCTGCATGCTGGCAGATGGCGCACAGGAGCAAATAGCTGAATTCAAATTGGAGAAATCATGGAATCATCAGAAAACAGGATTGCAATCGAGCGTGTCGAACCAGCCTGCCGGCAGATAGCGACCTATTACGAGAAGCAGATATGGTCGGGCAAGCTCAAGCCTGGGGAGAGGATGCCGACCACTTCCGACATAGCAAGACTGTTCAACGTCAATCCGAACACGGTCCAGCAGGGTTTCGAGCTCCTGCTCAGGCGCGGCATTGTGGAACGCAGCCGCAGGCGCGGCAGTTTCGTCAGCCCCGGCGTGAATTCCAGATCCGTCGGAGTTGTTTTCGGAAAGGAGATCTTCACCGACATCAACCGTCGCTTTTTCAGCGTGGTCCTGGCTGAGCTGAGGAGGGAGTTCTCGGAAGTCCTGTGGGACACGAAGTTCTACTACACTGCGGAGTTCGAGCATGGCGGCAAGGTGATCGCGGAGATGGAGGACGACTTGCGCGGAGGCAAGATCAGGGCGATTATTGAATTCTGCTCAAACGATATGGTCAGGACATGGCTTTCCAGCGAAGCTGCGGCTGCAAAGATGCCGCTTCCTGAAACCGACGAGAACGGCATTGTCTCCAAGGGACTGGAATATCTGGCGGGTGCCGGCTACCGCCGTCCTGCGGTCATCTTCAACGTGGAAGAATTGAAAATGGCGGACGACATGGTGGCTTCAGCAAAGACCGAATTGAAACGCCTCGGACTGAGGAGCGATGAATGCAGCCTGGAATTTTGCGCCATATCCGATCGGGGCGGCTATGAGGCTGCCAAGGTTCTATTGGGACGGCCGTCCCGCCTGCGTCCCGACTCATTGCTCGTGGCCAACGACAACGTGTGCAGGGGAGTGATCTATGCCGCCCTTGAAAGCGGCATGGCAATCCCGGCACAGCTTGGGCTGATAACACATCGCAACAAGGGGATAGACATATTTTCCCCGTTGCCGCTGACATGCCTCGAAATTGATCCGGGGGCGTATGCCAAGGCGCTTGTCGAACATGGTCTGAGAAAAATAGCAGGCGAGTGCGACGGAGTTCAGGACTGCGGCAAAGTTGGGCCAAGCCTGGTCATCGGAGAGTCCTGCGGAGAAAAAATCAAGCGCAGGAAGAAGTGATTCTGGAGTCATAAGGATAAAAAATATTTGTCATAATTTCATAAGGAACCATAGGAGGATCTGATCACCATGAGAATTTTCAAACAAGCGATGCTTGCCGCAGCAATTGCCGCCGTCTTTGCCATCCAGTCCGTCTACGCGCAAACCCCTGAAGTGAAAAAGCCGGATCGGCTGGTTCTCTGCTGGTACATGGTCTGCTTCGGGAACTCCGTGGAAGTCTACAAGCAGGAAATGGCGCTGGCGCAGAGCAACGGCATCGATGGATTCCTGCTGGATGTCGGAGGATGGAATGCCGACAAGAAATACGTCGAATCATGTGAACGCATGTATGAGGCGGCAAAACAGCTGAACACAGGGTTCAAGCTGGCAATGGCGCCGGAATACAGCGTGCAGCCGTTCCCGGAGGAACTCTGCGACATGGTCATGAAGTTCAAGGACCATCCGAACCAGCTTATCCATAACGGAAAACCGGTACTGTCCGGCTATGCAGGAGTCGGGATGTTTCCGTCCGCGGTGGCGGCGATTGAGGCCAAAGGCGTTAAGGTCTGCCTGGTGCCCGACGCGCAGATGCCACGCTGGATCTACAATCCGAGCTACGAATCCTACTCCGACCTGTTCACGGCGGCGCCATGCCTTGACGGGCTGATGACGTTCAACGCGAACCAGCTTGGAAACAACATCGGCAACAACGCCACGGGAAGACGTGTGACGCAGAAGCTCGGGAAGATTTTCGCAGCCGGCGTAATTCCGGCCTACAACAGCGCCAACCTGCAGGACTACCGCGGACTGAGCGGCTATCTCGACATGTGGAAGGGCGCGATCAATGACGGCGCCGACTGGATCAGCCTCGTAATATGGAACGACTACAACGAGGATTCCGCGCTCATGCCGATGCGCTGGCCCGCAGGTTCCGAACGCTACCTTTTCAGTCGTGACGAGAGTTTCCTGTACGCCACTTCGTATGGAAGCGCATGGTTCAAGAGCGGCATACAGCCCGCAATCACGCAGGACAGTTTCTTCGTCACCTACCGCAACCGGAGCAAGTGGCAGCGTCAGGCCTGGGACGGGAAGAAGTGGGTAGATGTCTGCCTGACGAATCCCGGCCGCTTCGACCAGATCCATGACGATGTCGAGGATCTAATATATGTGGACAGCTTTCTTACGGCTCCTGCTTCCATGTCCGTGGGCCTGAATGGAAAAGACCAGGTCTTTGAGCTTCCGTCCGGAATCGGCCATGCCGAACTGCCGCTTCAGCCCGGAACGCCACGGCTCAAGCTCGAACGCGGCGGCAAGGTCCTGGCCGATGTCATTGCAAGACGGCAGATCATCGACAAGCCGAATGAGCGGAACAGCTTTGTCGGATACCATCATCTCAACCGCACCTGGACAAGCGGTACCGCCATCGGTCCGGCGGCCAAACGCATCGAAGCCGAATCCGGCACGCTCGGTCCGGACGCAAGCATAGTGGAGAAGGACGGCGTCAAGGCTGTGCAGACCGCAGCCGTGAAGGACAGCGGTTTCTCTCTGGCCGTTAACGGACTTGAGACAGCCATCTACAACGTACGTATCACATACAGCAATCCGTCTGGAGAGGAGGCGCGCCTGATGCTCCTTGCCGATGGTCCTCCGCGCGCCACCGGCGAACATCCATATTTCATTCCGGCATTCTTTCCTCCCACGGAGAAGGGGAAGTTCGAGACAGTCTCATTCCTCTGGTACCTTTATGACAAGACGAGTATGCTGAAACTGCAATGGAAGGCGGGTCAGATGTGGGGCCAGCCCGATCAGGCGGACGACGATTACGGCACTGTGCTTGTGGACGCAATTGAACTGGTGAAAGTGCAGCCCGTGGCCGTTCCCCAGGCAAAGAAAAGCCAGCTGCCGGAGATGGTGATGATCCCCGGCGGAAAGTTCACGATGGGTTCGGACCAGGGTGAACCTGACGAGAAACCGCGGCACGAGGTGACACTCTCCGGTTTTGCAATCGGCAAATATGAAATCACGAACGAGGAGTTCGAACGCTTCGATCCGTCCCACCGCGCATTCCGCGACGGCAACTCCTGGCGTGATCGCGAACCGGTTGTCCATGTGTCCTGGGTGGATGCTGCAAAATATTGCAACTGGCTTTCGGAAAAGGCCGGACTGGCCCAGGTCTATTCAGAAAAAGCTCCGGATCCTGCAAAGCCCGATGAGAAGGCTTGGATGGCGGACATGAAGGCCGACGGTTTCCGTCTGCCGACTGAAGCCGAGTGGGAATATGTGGCCAGCGGCCGCGGTGAAGGACGCATCTATCCATGGGGCAAAGATGCGCCGGTGCCGGGAGTCCAAGGGCGTTTCCACCTCAAGGCCGCGCTTGGGGCCCGCCTGCCGCGTCCCGCCAGCGAGGACGGAGGCGCAGTGGTCGTAGGATCATATCCGGCCGGTGCGAGCCGCGACGGCGTCATGGATCTTGCGGGCAATGTTGCCGAATGGTGCAGCGACTGGTTTGTTCCATATTCCGCCGAGGCTCAGACAAATCCATGCTCGCAGGCCAAAGCCGAGAATTATCGTTCGATACGTGGAGGCTCCTGGAGCTGGTACGGCTACAGCCAGCGTGCAACAGACCGCGAGTTCAACAGCCAGAATTATCCCGGCCACGCCTACTACGGATTCCGCGTAGTCATCTCGGAAACCGGATGGAGCAAGGCAAAAAAATAGATAAGGATCAATTTTCAAAATGGAGAGGTAAAGGAGGCGTATGAGAAAGCTATTCTCAGAAATGGAAAAAATACCGCTTCTTTGGTGCAGAGCTCATGAAACAAGGCGCTCGTCATTTACATCGATAGGACTTTTAAGGATTGCCCGTTCGACAGGTTCGACATGCTCACTGCAGGCAAGCTGCTTCGACAAAGCTCAGCACAGGTCAGGGCGACGAGTAATTCGCTCACTGTTTACATTGATCGAACTACTCGCGTGCCAAGGCGTAGCCCGCAGGGCGAAGCGCTCAACAGCGTTCACGCTGATTGAGCTCCTGGTCGCTGTGCCCGCCATAGCGGCCCCGCGGCTGCGGGGAGCGACGGCGAGA
>JANYBI010000695.1 GCA_025360875.1 Lentisphaerota bacterium | reverse complement strand
AAGCGCCTTTTCAAACAGTTCTTTTACCATTTCTTTTCCATCCTCATCTATGATATTGAATTTCTTTGAATGATGGAATACAATATAAACCAAATACGGAGGGGGTATGCGATATTACCCACTCATTTTAAGAAAGAACCTCATTTCCAAATTTTCCACCATGACCTTTTGGGCTTATCGAAATGGGTTACGTCCTCTTGATTCAATTCCCAAAAGCATCGACCACTATGGTCTCGATCAATAAAGAAATGGTGATTCTTATTTTTAATAGCATCGATAGCTGCCTTCGCATCGGCAACTGTTTCTGGATCCTTGTGCTGGAGCAAAACCTCAAGATGAGAAATCGCATCAGTGCGAAGCGAATAAGCTAGCAAGCCGCATGCACGGTAGCGAACGAGTGTTGCACGATCTGCTAATGCAGACACTCCTAACTGATATGCTACCTCGCTGGTGCGAGCATATCTTTGAGAATAAAATACGCATGCAACTCGACCTTTCGCCTTCTTGATTTTAGAATAGCCAAATGCAAGGTGTGGGACGACATCTTCACCCAATGTCTTCAACTGAGTCCACGCTTCTTCTCTCTGGAGCTGTTCTGAAGCTTCTAGTTTTAAAACAAGTTTTTTAATCTGTTCGTCTATCATATTTTTTATTTGCCAAATTGTTATTAATTTGGACATCCTGTTTTCATAAAATAATCCTTTTTACGATGCAATACAATGCGCAAGGCGTGGATGAAATCTGCCAGAGTCGGTTAGGATTAGAAAATCGTTAACGTGTTTTGAAGAGAACTACAGACAGGAATGTCTGTGTTACCTAGGCTAATTTCAAGAGTAGTCAGCTACCCGAACGAAGTGATGGTGCGAAGTAAATTCAGGAGTCCTGGCTCCGTAGGGGGTTACGCCAAGGCAGGCAGGATTCAGGATATATCCATATTTTAGTCTGAATTTCATTCTGAATTCTGAATTCTGGCTTCTGAATTCCTGCAAAATTCGAGTTTTGCAATTACCTCGCCTAATAGACAACTTGTATCACTTCACTTTGAGAATGACTTCAGGACCTTGAGGTGCTTTTCGAAGAAGTTTTCGAGGGCTTTCATGCTGTCGCCGCCGAGGTTCCCGTGGCCGGCGCCCTTGTATATCCTGAGCGTCGAATCAAGTCCTGCCGAGTTGAGGGCGTCGTTGAACGAGATGCTCTGTTCGACGGGGACGATCGGATCCTTGTCGCCATGCATGATGAGGAAAGGCGGGAAATCCTTCTTGTCCTTATTTACGTTTTTGGCATAGTACAGCGGGCTTGCCTGTTCCGCCAATTCCTTCTTGTTTTCGACCGTGCCGCCGAGAAGCCTTGTCACAACGTTCTTGTCGCCAGCCACATTGAAATCCCTGAGTTTCTGCTCAGACTTCGGATTGCCAGATAATCTTGCTTCGTTGATCGCTATGAAATCGGTCGGGCCGAAGAAGTCGCAGACGGCCTGGACCCTGCTTGACACACTGGGATTTCCGCCATCGCCCTCAAGCTCCTTGACACCGTGGGTCATACCGAGAAGGGTGACGAGATGTCCGCCTGCGGAACCGCCACAGACGCCGATACGGTCCGGATCGATATTGTATTTGGAAGCGTTTGCGCGGAGGAACCTGATAGATGCCTTGCAGTCGTGTATCTGTGCCGGGAAAACCGCCTCCTGTGTGAGCCGGTAGTTTATGCTTGCAACGGCATAGCCTTTTTTTGCGAACATGAGCGCCGGGCAGTTCTCCTTGTCGCCTGAGTCCCATCCGCCGCCGTGGATCCACACGATGAGAGGGAGCTTCTCCTTAATGTTTCCGGGAACGAAAAGATCCAGGAGCAGAGATTTGCCCTGTGCCTTTGCATATTCCAGATTTTTGAAGGGATTGATGCCCAGAAGGGCATCTGCGGCGCTGAGGATGTAGTGCAGTGCCGTTGTGAATAGAAGTAAAATAAATGTTTTCAGATGTCCCATCGGTCTTCCTTTAAATTGATCCCTGCGGGAGTGCGGCATACGGAGTTGTCACCGAAAACAAATCAAGGGTCTGATCCATAATACACGTTAATTGGTAAAAGCTAGCATAGTATTGAAGGAATAAGCTTTATTTACTTTTGCACGACATATGCTAATTTCTGGAGTTTCCTGAAAATAAAGGGAGTTATAAGCTCATATGAACACAAATGCATTGATATTGGGTTTTCTGGCGGCGGCGGGGATTTCTGCGGCAAACGCAGATAAGATCCACCGCATAGGTCTTGACGGGATGGAAGGAATACCTGTTCCTGTCACAGAGATCGGCAAGGACGGCATTGACCGCATACATAAGGTTGAGAAGCCCGGATTTGAGCTGTTCCCATGTCCGAAGCCTTCGAAGGGCACGATCATGGTCTGTCCCGGTGGCGGATATTCTATCCTGGCTATAAATCACGAAGGGCGCGACATTGCGAAGATGCTGAACGGATTCGGTTATGATGTTGCGATACTGCTCTATCGTGTCAGTGAAGGGGACAGTAACGCGTCAGTCTTTATTTTAGGCTGAGGGATGAGCGGAGCGTGGTCGCCGAGTCAGGCGGCCTTGCCAGGTTTCTTTCCGTCAAGCATTGAGGATAAGTCGGCGGACTTGTCCGACGACAAGGCGTTGAGAACATC
>JANYBI010000693.1 GCA_025360875.1 Lentisphaerota bacterium | reverse complement strand
AAGCGCCTTTTCAAACAGTTCTTTTACCATTTCTTTTCCATCCTCATCTATGATATTGAATTTCTTTGAATGATGGAATACAATATAAACCAAATACGGAGGGGGTATGCGATATTACCCACTCATTTTAAGAAAGAACCTGTTTTCTATTTGTCTTGCCATGGCGAATTTACTGCGTTGCGGGGAGTTTGAAAAATCCTGATTTTGAATTTTCCGCAGGCGCGATGAATGCGGGCGGCGGATTGACCGCCCTTGTGGCTTTCATCATGAATATGTTTGCGGGCTATCCGGAGTTGCTGATATACATTTTCTTTCTTTTCTTGATTGGAGGTAAATTTGTGCACCGTTTGGTCACGGCATATGATTGGTTCCTTGTCGAAATGTCTCTCTTTCCTATTTGCGTCTATCCATTTGTGATGATGTTTTCCACACGCGAGCTATCGTGGCATCTCCTAGCTGTTCCGAGACTGATATACATATCCTCCTTTATTGCGTTGATTGCAACCACCAGTTCTTTGGGCTCACTATATTATGGGAAAGAGCGTTCTGATGCAGAGGGATTGAGGGGGAAGGCATGAAAACAGGAAATGCTGGACTGGGGAATATCTGTCCTGATAGTAAAAAGTTGAAAAAGTCATTTCATGTTTATTTCCTTGACGCACAAGCATCCATTCAATAATCCAGACTCCCGTCCAGATAGGCTTTCCTAATTCAAAATCAGACGGAATTTCGGCTTATCCTTTGTATCGTCCTGCTGGAAATACTAAGTTAGCTTTAGAGGTTCCCTTTAGCAATTGCACAGGAGGATTTAATTTGTGAGCAGACAAATGGACAGCAAGAACTTTACCGGCCTTACCGGGGCCGAGGCGGCACGCCGTCTGGCGGACGAAGGTTTCAATGAATTGCCTTCAACAAAGAAACGCAGTATTTTCGCGATTGCGTTCGGTGTGGTCAAGGAGCCTATGTTCCTGCTTCTTGTTGCATGCGGTATCATATATCTCTGCCTTGGCGACAAGGAGGAGGCGATGATGCTCCTTGGGTTCGTTTTCGTCGTCATGGGCATAACTCTATATCAGGAGCGGAAGACGGAAAGGGCCCTTGAAGCACTCAGGGATCTCTCGAGTCCGCGTGCCAGGGTGATAAGGGACGGCGCTGAACGCCGCATACCTGGCAGGGAAGTTGTCCGTGGCGACATCATGGTTTTATCGGAAGGAGATCGCGTGCCTGCGGATTCTGCAGTGCTCGAATGCCTGAATCTTTCAGTGGACGAATCCCTGCTCACAGGCGAATCGGTTTCAGTGCGCAAGGCTCCGGTTTCACCATCGCATCAAGAGGTCTGCAAGCCTGGCGGAGACGATATCCCATATGTCTATTCAAGTACGATGGTAGTCCAGGGATATGGCATTGTCGAAGTAAGGTCGACAGGAGTCCATACTGAGATTGGCAAGATAGGCAAAGCTCTACAGTCACTTGATCAGGAGCAGACGCTTTTGCAGAAGGAAACTGGCAGGCTTGTAAGGAATCTTGCGATAATCGGATTCTTCCTGTGTTCTGCCGTAGTAGTCTTCTACGGTCTCATCAACTCCGACTGGCTGAACGGCTTTCTCGCCGGAATAACTCTTGCAATGGCGATACTCCCTGAGGAATTTCCCGTAGTGCTGACAATCTTCCTCGCCCTCGGCGCCTGGAGGATTTCGCGCAAGCATGTCCTGACCAGGCGGATACCTGCTGTTGAAACCCTTGGTGCCGCCACAGTGCTCTGCGTCGATAAGACAGGGACGCTGACATTGAACATGATGACTCTGGTAAAGCTTTTCAGAGGTGAAACGTTTCTGGACTTGAAACCTGATGATATCGGAAATGAGATGCCCGAAGAGTTCCATGAACTGGTCGAGTTCAGCATGCTTGCCAGCCAGACCGATCCGTTCGATCCCATGGAGAAGGCGATAAAGAAGACCACCCTGAAATATCTTGCGCATACCGAACATATCCACAGGGACTGGGAGCTGATGCAGGAATATCCGCTTTCAAAAGAGCTTCTTGCATTGTCCAGAGTCTGGAAGTCTCCCGATGGCAGGAATTATGTGATTGCCACGAAAGGCGCCCCGGAGGCCATTGGAGACTTATGCCATCTTGACAAGACTGCTA
>JANYBI010000650.1 GCA_025360875.1 Lentisphaerota bacterium | reverse complement strand
TACACCAGATATTCCAAGGGTGAATCCATAGATAAAATAATCAGGCTATATCCTGAACTGAAATATACGACCATTGCCAATTCTTTATTGAGGAACAAGGTCTATATCGGCATGCTCAACTGGAGGAAAGGAATTTATCAGGGCAGGCATGAGCCTATAATCCCACTGGACTTATTCAATGCGGTTCAGGAAAGATTGCCAATGAATCACAAGAATCCAAGGCCTAATGCATGCAAATATCCATATCTTCTAACAGGTGTCATATTCTGCCATTGTGGAAGAGCATTGACCCCTTATGGGAGCTATGGGAGAAATGCGAAATATATGTATTACAAATGTTCGGACAGGAAATGTGCTGCAACTGTCTCAACTCCCCTGATAGAAAAGGCTGTGAAGGAGATATTGATTTCGGCTCCATTGAAGAAAACTGAGATTCGGTATCTGGTTCAAAAGGCAAATGATGACAGGCAGAGAATCATAGACAGCAACATGCCGGAACTGAGGAACATCGAACAGGCTTTGATAAAGGCCAGAAAGGAGAAGGAAAATATAGGGAGGATGTTTATTGAAGGGCTGATTCATCAAGAGAACAAGGACGAATTCAATCTGAAACTTGTCCATGTAAGAAAGGAAATAGCCAGACTGGAGGCAAGGAATGGAGAGCTTGCAGAGATGGTTAAAAACTATGGAGGTGAAATAGATTTTGATGAAATGTTCAAGAGCCTGAAGACCTTCTCGGATTTGGTCAGGAAAACAAGCAGTCCGCAAGTCCTTCAGAGTTTTGTGAAAAGTCGGGTAGCTAGAATCGAGATGTCATTGGACAGGAAGCAGTTCAGAATTAGACTGAGGGCTTTTGACCCTTCATATCAAGATAGTACATGGTGGGCGGTGAGGGACTCGAACCCCCGACCCTCTCGGTGTAAACGAGATGCTCTAACCAACTGAGCTAACCTCCCATTTTTATGAAGGGCTATAAGGATAACGCCTTTAATCTGTTCTTGCAAGCAGCTAGTGCCATGGGCAATCGTTAAATTGCCGAAATATTAAGGTAGGGACGGCTCTCCGCAGCCGTCCGCGGCTCTCTCGGCGAGAGAGCCCTACCTGCCAATTTTGCAATTGTCTCAATTGGAAGTATTTTAGAAGTTGGGCAAATTTTAACCAGCAAACATGGACGAACAGCTTATTCAATGACGATCCGCGAACTTAACGAAAATGTCCTCCAGTATTTCACCGAGATTATCGATGAAAGGCATCATGCCCGCTTCGATGTCGGGATGAGGATGTTCCTGTTTGTGATCTCAAGATTCTATTACAGGGCGGTCCAGTTCAGGCACTGGCTCTACAACAAGCGGATCATAAGGCCCAGGGCGCTCGGCTGCCTCGTGGTAAGCATCGGCAACCTCACATGCGGAGGCACAGGCAAAACCCCTGTCGTGGAAGTCTTTGCCAGAACCCTGAGCCAGAAAGGCAGGAAAGTCGCAATACTCAGCCGCGGATACCGAAGCAAGGACAGATCCTTCCTCGAAAAGATGAAGGAGAAATTCTCCTCCAAGAGGAAGGAAGTCCCGCCGCGTGTCGTGTCCGACGGCAAAAACCTCCTCCTGAATTCGACCATGGCCGGTGACGAACCATACATGCTGGCCTCAAACCTCAAGAACGCCATAGTGCTCGTCGACAAGGACCGCGTGAAATCAGGGCTCTACGCAATTTCCGAGTTCGAGGCCGACACGCTGATCCTGGACGACGGATTCCAATATCTCGATCTCAAACCGAGGCTGAATATCATGCTCGTGGATTCCACCCTGCCTTTCAGCAACCATCATGTCCTGCCAAGAGGTCTGCTGCGCGAACCGATAAAGAACATCCGCAGGGCGGACTATATCTTCCTGACCAAGTCCAATGGCGGAAACCATATCAGGCATCTGAAGGATTTCCTGCGCAAACATAACCGGCGGGCTGAAATGATCGAGTGCTGCCACAAGCCGAAATATCTCGAGGACGTGTTCACCAAGGACGCACGCCAGGATCTGTCACATCTGAAAGGAAAGAAGATCGCTGCGCTGAGCGGAATAGCATGTCCTGAAAGCTTCGAGGCCTTCCTGGAAAATCTCGGGGCCCAGATTGTACACCATGAACGCTTCGCAGACCATCACAGGTTCCGACAGCAGGAGATCATAGATTTCATAAATTCCTCGAAGAAGGCGAACGCCTCGTTCATTGTGACCACCGAAAAGGATGCGGTCAGGATGCCACGCCTGGACCGCCGCGACATTCCAGTCTTTTTCATGCGCGTCGAGATAGACATCATAAGCGGCAAGGAAAGCTTTGACCAGTGCATCTCGCGCATATGCTTCCTGTAGCCCTCAGGAAGAAACTAGCCTGAGGCAAATTCCAAGCTCCTATTTCCAAAACCCAAACAATTTTCAATCTTCAAATTCCAAACTGGATTATTTAAATCCATGAATTTTTCCATGTTTGCTGGTGTTTGTTTGATATTTTTTCCCACTTGTTTGGAGCTTGGAGGTTTGGAGCTTGGAATTTTTACTCCTGCCTGTCCAATCAAACTCGACCAACTATTCCCGCAAAAGTCAGCTGAGTGGGGGGTTTACCGTTGAATTAGTCAGCCTACCAGCCTATGCCATCTGGCAGGTTGACCATGGCACCGGACTGGCTGCACACAATCCCTGCAAGCTCGTTGGCCTTGGATAAGATTTCTTTGACTGGTTTCCTTTTCAGAAGTCCTATCGCCACTGCGGCCGTAAAGGAATCCCCTGCCCCGACGGTATCCACGACTTTCACTGTCTTTGACGGTGCTGCAGAAATGTCCTCAGTCCTGCTGACGATCCTGGCCCCCTTGGAACCTTTTGTCAGGACAACCATCTCAAGCTCGAATCTGTCCATGAGCCCCTGGACGATCCGGTCTTCGCTGCCGGACAGGGAGAGCATTTCC
>JANYBI010000617.1 GCA_025360875.1 Lentisphaerota bacterium | reverse complement strand
TTTCAGAGTTGAACATCGAACATCGAACGCCCAACGTCGAAGTAGAACAAGAAAGAACAGGAACGCTGGCGTCCCGGCGAAGATTCTTTATTCCTTTTATTCTTGTCGTCAGTCCCAGTCTGTAATACTTTCCGTAGTTTTCGTGTTTTATTTGCACGATTATCTGAGGGAATATTGGCAAGTTTTTGCAGAGCAAAACCTTGGAAACAGCTTTTTTCGTGTCATTCGTGTGTTTCGTGGTTTAAGTTTCTGTGTGTTCAGTGTGTTCTGTGGTTTCATAGCTTTGGTTGCGGCGTAAGCTGCTCCAGGAAAGTCCGTGGCTAGTTGTCCTTCAGGATATGTTTCGGCGAGTTTGATTTCCTGAATTCGCCGGGGGACGTCTGGAATTTCTTCCTGAACGCCCTGCAGAACGTCTCGACGTTCATGAAGCCCGTGTCTGCGCTTATCCTCTTCACTTCGTCACTGGTGGTTGCAAGAAACCGCCGCGCTTCCTGCAGTCTTTTGTTGAGAAGCATGGCATGCGGGCTTGTGCCCAGGAACTTTTTCGATAACGAGTACAAATGCGGAACGCTTATTCCAGCGACCTTTGCGAGATCCCCTATCGCCAGGTCCTCAGGATAATCGCTTTCAATGAATGCCATGAGCTTTTCAAGAGGTGCAGGAATACCTGACATCGGCTTTCTTTTCACGAACGATGCAGCCTCCCAGGCGACTTTGGAATATACGTATTGCGAGATCAGCTGGCGGTCGAAGCTCTCGTCATGGAAGGCCTTTATGACCTTGTCCGAGAAACTTAACGACTCCTCACGGTTTTCCCAGACCGTCAGTCTTGGAAAGCGTCTGCCGGAATAATTGCCCGGCCTTTTGAATCTCAGGCAGAGGCATTCGTATGGGAAGTCCGGAAGATATTTGTGTATGGTGTTATCACCGGGAATATGCCAGAACATTGTCCCATATTCGAAGATCTGCTCCCGTGAATTTATCTCGAACAGGAGTTTTCCGCCTGTAAGAAGTTCTATGTATTCAAATCCCCGCTGGATTTCATGCGGACTTATCTTCTGGTTCCTTGGCGCCCTGTAATATCCGATATTTATTAATTTTGGATTCATTGGTATATTTTTACGAAGGAAAAATATTTTTTATCAATATATCATACTTTATGTCAATTGTCATTAGCAGCTCCTATGGATAAATTCTATTAAGCCAAAGATATTTGGTCAAAAACAAAAAAGGGAGAATTCATAGTGAAACCAATTTCAGTACAGTTGTATTCCCTCAGGGAAGAGTCAAAAAAAGATTTTACAGCGGTCCTCAAGAGAGTTGCACAGATCGGCTTTAAGGGTGTTGAACCTGCCGGATTCTACAACTACAAGCCTGCGGAATTCAGGAAGGTCGTTGAAGATCTCGGAATGAAGGTGTCATCAAGCCACGGTCCCTGGGCGAACCCGAACAACCTTGTGGAAGCTGAAGAGACCGCGAAGATTCTCGGACTCGACATCGTTTCAACTGGATACGGCCCGGACGAGTTCAAGGATCTGGACTCCATCAGGAAGACCGCCGAAACCGTCAATGGCATGGTCAGTGTCCTCAGGAAGGCCGGCCTGAGCCTCTTCCTCCACAACCACTATTGGGAGTTTGCAAAAGTCGGCGACAGGCTTGCCTATGACTATTTCGCCGAACTCTGTCCCGATGCCCTCTTTGAACTCGACACCTACTGGGCGTCAAACTTCGGCGCGAACGATCCTGCTGAACAGGTCGCCAAGTTCAAGAAGCGTACGCCTCTCCTCCACATCAAGGACGGCCCGCTCGAGAAGGACAAGGCAATGGTTGCAGTTGGAAAAGGCAAGATGGACTTCAAGAAAATCATTGCCGCGGCCGATCCGAAAGTCCTCCGCTGGCTCATTGTCGAACTCGACTGCTGTGATACCGACATGTTCCAGGCCGTTGAAGACAGCTACAAGTACCTTGTCGCAACCAAGCTCGGTGAAGGGAACAAATAACCATGTCGGCAAAGATGAAAATTGGTATCATAGGCTGCGGGAACATAAGCAACGCCTATCTGGGCAATGGTCCGACTTTCAATGACATTGAGATCGTCGCCTGCGCGGACATCAACATGGCTGCGGCCAAGGCCAAGGCGGAGGAATTCAAGATCAAGGCGATGACGGTCGATGAGCTCCTCAGGAGCCCCGAAGTCGAACTTGTGGTGAACCTCACCATTCCTGCGGCCCATGCGGAAATAAACCTCAGGGCATTGAACGCTGGCAAGCACGTACATTGTGAAAAACCCCTGGCGATCTCCCTTGCGGACGGCAAGAAGATAATCGATCTTGCAAAGAAGAAGAAGCTCAGGGTCGGATGCGCGCCTGACACCTTTCTCGGCGCCGGCCTCCAGACCTGCAGGAAGATCATTGATGACGGATGGATCGGTAAGCCTGTCGCCGGAACCGCGTTCATGATGGGACGCGGACCCGAAGCATGGCATCCGAATCCCTTCTTCTTCTATCAGGTGGGAGCAGGTCCGATGTTTGACATGGGACCTTACTACATGACGGCCCTTGTCCACCTTCTTGGTCCGGTGAAGACAGTATCTGCCAGTACGCAGTCGTCCTTTCCTTTCAGGATCGCGGGATGCAAGGAGCATTTCGGTGCCAAGATTAAGGTTGAAGTTCCTACGCACTCCTCCGGAACCCTTGAGTTCCATAATGGCGCGATGATCACAGTCGTCATGAGCTGGGAATGCTGGAAGCACGGGCACAGCCCGATCGAAATTTACGGTTCGGAGGGAAGCCTTGCGGTACCGGATCCTAACGGGTTCGGTGGACCTGTCAAAATCTTCAGACCTGGATCAGAGAACTGGTCCGAATCAGTCCTCACGCACAAATATGCGAAGAACAGCCGCATAATCGGCGCCGCCGACATCGCCGCAGCCGTGAAGAAGGGAAGACCGCACAGGGCTTCCGGCGATCTGGCGTACCATGTTCTTGAGATCATGCATGCGTTCGAGCTCTCATCGAAGAGCAGGAAGCATTATGAGATGAAGAGCAAATGCGCCCAGCCCGCTCCGCTTCCTACCGATCTCATGGAAGGCATGCTGGACTGATATGCAGGCGTGCGCCTGCATATGACATGTCTTGCGGCATGAATGCAATAGGTTGGTAGCCTGTCGCGCCGTAGGCTCCTGGCGGAGGCGGATAGCGTGCGCG
>JANYBI010000570.1 GCA_025360875.1 Lentisphaerota bacterium | reverse complement strand
TTACGTTTTCGGTCAGGCACTAGTTAAGCCATTATTGGCTGTGAATTTAATTCAAAGAACACGCAAGATTGCGTTAACTACAAACAAAATGCCACAATGATAACTGTTTCGTTTGTAGCAGGCCTCCTTGGAGGATTTGCGCGTTCTTCGCATTACGGAGCGCTGGCTTCCAGCCGGCAACGTTTTATCTCTTGATTTAGGTATTAGGAATTACGTTCTATCCTTGCCTTTCCAGTATCATGTTGTACCATATGTTAAGGTTTCCGGGATGTATTTATATCCATTTATGTCCAGCGTCATCAGGCAGTTTCCTGAAAAAACATACATATAGTAATAGTTTGGCAATAAAATGAATAGAACCGAAAATAAAGATCGTCATTGTTATTGCGATGTCTGGGACAAGTCCCCGTCCACCTATGAAAAAAAGGGAATACCCAGAGGATATTGCGGCATTTGCGAACGATGCAAAAAGCCGGGCCATACAAGGCACTTTCCAGGACCAGTTCCATACACGGGTGCGTGGTGTGATCGATGCTACAGGATTGTTGGATGGACTTGGCCCCTCAGAATGCCTCTGCTTTGGATTCTAGTCGTCATTCTTGCTATCGTGTTTTGGAAACTGAATGAATAGGCCGAAACAAATACTATTATCCATAGTGAGTTTTTTAGAGCCTAAAAAACTCTGCCTGCTGCCTGAAACCCGTCCTACTTATCCTTCGGCGGTTCGCCGGAGAATTTCAAGGTCCATAGTTTTTCGGGCGGGGCCTTTAGGACCATGCCGACCTGGAGATTGTATCCTTCGCAGAAGCTGCGGAACCAGACCTGGTTCCAGCCCTGTTTAAGCGTGACATCCTTGGATGCTGCGTGTTTCTGCGTGGCTATTTCCTTGGATTTGCCAAGCTTGACGACTTCATTGTTGAAGCGCCACTCCACGAAGTTTTGCGGCTTGCACTGGAATTCGAGTTCCACTTCCATTTCTTCCGGTGAATATATCCATGTCGACGCATACCAGAGTTCGGCGACCTTGCCGAGATATATCCGCGTGTCGAGTTCAGCTATGGAGCGCGGTTTCCATGACACCTGTTTCGGGTCGCCCCAGTAACCCTGGATGATGTCTCCTTTATATGAGGCTTTCAGATCGACAAGACCGTCGTCAGGCGGATATTTCGCGGAAGCCATGAATTTGCGGAGCTCCTTCTTTTTCTCTTCCTGGATGTTCCAGTCCATCTTCTTCATCTCCTCGCCGCCGAACGGACCGCAGACCAGCCAGTTCCTGACAGTTACACCGCCACTCAGACCGAGCAATGAAAGTGGTGACCATGATCCGGGATAAAGTCCGGCCTCGCTGGGTTCGTCATAGGTGTCGGTACTCGCAGAACCGTCGCTGTTGGACCACCAGAACTTGTTGTGCCCGCCGAGATTCGCGCTGAAGTTCACGAGTGTCTTGAAGTCATCGCCAAAAGGTTTCTGGATCGCAGGAATCGCCGAACGCGGGATGGATACTGCTATGACAAAACCTTTTTCATCCTTGTCGATCGCGTATCCGTACTGTGCACCTTCGATTGCCCCGACATGCGCATAGGAGACTGTCCTTACAGGTGTGCGGTAGGTCTGTGGCGATGCTCCTTTGCCTTCCCAGGAATTGTACATGCCGATGCCGACAGGCTCGAGCTTGTCTCCGTTCTTGAAGATTCCGAACGTAAGACGCACATCTCCGGGACGCCCTTCCTTTCCTCCAGGTTTGGCATTTGGATTTCCCTGGATATAGAAGTCAAGCGTGTCAGCTTCGACGTCATGGGTGAAGATACGGGGCAGGGGCGGCAGGGGTTTCGCCTGGAACTGCGCCGCCATGCGCGCATGCCAGCGCAGATAGACGTGCGAAGGATCATACATGCAATGAACCTCGACCGAACTGTCGTTGCCGGATTTGAATTTCACAGGATCAGCGGTCTCCCAGCCGTCCATGGAACCGTTAAGGTTCACGCCACCGAGCGCAGGGGCGAATTGCGCCCACATGGCTTCGCCGGCGCCGCCGCGCAGGCTGATCGCGATTGCCGGAGGGTTTGCGATCTGGGACGAGCTTATGGTGACAGTCTTCTGCAGTGCCGTGAGCGGTTTTACCGGATTTTCCTTTGCCGACCAACCGACCGCCTCAAAAAGCAGCGGCGTATATTTCCCGAATGCGAAATAAATCTTTCCATCGTTCTTATTGGGGAAAATCGAACCTGTGAAATATTCGCCGGGAAGCAGATAAAGTCCGGACTGGTCTTTGCTGGTCCTCTTTATGTCCGGAAACAATGTGTCGACATAAAGTCCGTCCTGTGTGTAGAGGAGAACGCCGCACCTGCTGTTGTCCAGCACTGGCAGGATGCCGTTGATCGGACGGCGTATGCGCATCGCCCCGTATATTTCGCCGTTGCGCGCCGTCCATTGCAGCGCAGTGCGCCCGACGCGCCATTTCAGCTTGTATGATCCGTCTCCTGCCGGCACATAGCGTGACACTTTGTGCTCAGCGCCTTCGTTCGCGTTGAAATTCTTGCCGGTTCGCGCCTGGATATAGTAGCCTTCGGCAGGCAGTCCATCCATCTGCATCCAGTCGCTGCTGAATTTTGTGCCCATCTCATTGCCGCCATGGACGGCGTCCGCCTTGCCTGCCTCCTTCGCCTCGAATATCGGATCACGCAGGACTTTCTTCCATTCTTTGAATATCGGATTCTTTTGTGAATCAAAATCAGCAGGTGCCAATGCCCAGGCATCCTGCGATCCTTGCTGGATGACAAGATAGGTCAGGTCG